>NZ_JBEZHM010000021.1:0-119956 GCF_040650575.1 Streptomyces sp. NPDC048659
AAGCTAAGCCTTTCAGCGCCGATGGTACTGCAGGGGGGACCCTGTGGGAGAGTAGGACGCCGCCGAACAATCATTGTGGGAAAGCCCCGCACCTTCTGGTGCGGGGCTTTTCTGCGTTTAGGGTGGTCGTCATGGGCTATGACCTGATCATCTTCGACAACGACGGTGTGCTCGTGGACAGCGAGCCGATCTCCAACACGATCCTGGCCGGCTACCTCACCGAGCTCGGGCACCCCACCACGTACGAGGAATCGATCCGGGACTTCATGGGGTCGGCGATGCACCGGATCCACGAGCTCGTCGAGGAGCGGTCCGGGCGGCGGCTGCCCGCGGAGTTCGACCAGGTCTTCAACCGGAGGGTCTTCGACGGCTTCCAGCGGGAGCTGGAGCCCGTCGCCGGCGCCGCCGAGGTGCTGAAGGGGCTGGCCGAGGCGGGGGTGCCGTACTGCGTGGCGTCCTCCGGGAGCCACGAGCGGATCCGGATCGGGCACCGGAAGACCGGGCTCGACGTCTGGTTCCGCGACGGGATCGTGTTCAGCTCCGAGGACGTCGGCCGGGGCAAGCCCTCGCCCGACCTCTTCCTCCACGCCGCCGCCCGCATGGGCGTGCCCCCGGAGCGGTGCGCGGTCGTCGAGGACAGCGCGCTCGGCGTCCAGGCCGCCGTGGCCGCCGGGATGGACGTATACGGGTACACGGCGATGATGCCGCGGGAGCGGCTGGCCGGGGCCACGGGGTACTTCGGGGCGATGGACGAGCTGCCCGCCACATTGGGGATGTGATCCATCTACCGCTGAGTAGGTCCCGGCCCTACGCTGTGCCGCCATGACGGATGCGCGGTTGCGGCGTGGGCGGGGATCTCTGGCGGTCGGCTTCTTCGTGCAGGGGGTCACCTTCGCCCTGCTCGTGACCCGAATACCGGCGATCCAGGACCGGTACGGGATCTCCGACGGGCTGCTGCCCCTCTTCCTGGCGGCGGTGCCGGTGCTGGCCGGTGTGGCCAGTGTGCTCACGGAGAAGCTGGTGGCCCGGGTCGGGCCCGCCGTGGTGCTGCGCTGGGCGCAGCCGGTGGTGCTGCTGGCGCTGCTCGGCGTGGGGGCGGGTTCGCAGCTGTGGCAGGCGGCGGTGGCCCTCGGGGTGTTCGGGCTCGCGGTCGGCGCGCTGGACGCCTCCATGAACATGCTGGGGGTGAGCCTCCAGCGGGCGTACGGGCGGAGCATCATGCTCGGCTTCCACGCCACGTACAGCCTGGGCGGCATCGTGGGCGCCTCGCTGGCCTGGGTGGGGGCGCACTGGCACCTGTCGCTGTTCGTGTCCTATCTGCCGGTGGTGGCGGCTCTGTTGCCCGTGGTGCTGGTGGGGAGCCGGTGGTACGTGGCCGGGGAGCCGGGGCCGGCGGACGGAGAGCCGGAGGAGGGCGCGGCGGCCGGCGGGGGCGTGGTGTTCCGGATGCTGCTGCCGCTGTGCCTGGTGATGACCTTCGCGTACATCGGGGACTCGACGGTCTCCAACTGGTCGGCGAAGTACCTCCAGGACGTGCTCGGCTCCTCGGAGGAGCTGGCGACCGTGCCGTACAACGCGTACATGGTGACGACGCTGCTCGGGCGGGCCGTGGGGGACTTCGGGGTGCGGCGGTTCGGCGCGGTGCTGGTGGTGCGGTGCGGGGCGGTGCTGGCGGCGCTGGGGTTCGCGGTGGTGGCGGTGGCGCCGGGGCCGTGGGCGGGGATGGCCGGGTTCACGGTGCTGGGGCTCGGGCTGAGCGTGATCGTGCCGCAGACCTTCGCGGCGGCGGGGCGGATGTTCCCGGCGGCGAGCGACGCGGCGGTGGCGCGGCTGAACGTCTTCAACTACGTGGGATTCCTGGTCGGCTCGCCGCTGGTGGGCGCGCTGGGGGACGCGTGGAGCTATCGCGGGGCGATGCTGGTGCCGCTGGTGCTGGTCCTGGTGACGGTGGTGTACGCCACGTCGTTCGGCTCGGAGAAGGCCCGCTACGGTGGCTCGCATGAGCGGTCACGCACTGTTGATGTGGGATGAAGCTGTCACGGGCTACGACTTCGGTCCGGAGCACCCGATGGACCCGGTACGGCTGGCGCTGACCATGGGGCTGGTGCGGGCCTACGGGCTCGACCGGGCCGTGGAGGTGGTGGCGGCCAAGCCGGCGGGGGAGTCGACGCTGCGGCTGGTGCACCGGGAGGACTACGTCGCCGCGGTGCGGGCGGCGTCGGCGGATCCGCGGGCGGCCGACCAGGCGTACGGGCTGGGGACGGTGGACGATCCGGCGTTCGCGGGGATGCACGAGGCGTCGGCGCTGATCGCCGGGCAGTCGGTGGCGGCGGCGGAGGCGGTGTGGCGCGGGGACGCGGCGCACGCGGTGAACTTCGCGGGCGGGCTGCACCACGCGATGCCGGGGGCGGCGGCGGGCTTCTGCATCTACAACGACGCCTCGCTGGCGATCGCGCGGCTGCTGGAGCTGGGCGCCGAGCGGGTCGCGTACGTGGATGTGGACGTGCACCACGGGGACGGAGTGCAGGCGGCGTTCTGGGACGATCCGCGGGTCCTGACGATCTCGCTGCACGAGCACCCTCGGACGCTGTTCCCGCAGACCGGCTGGCCGGAGGAGACGGGCGCGCCGGGCGCGGGCGAGGGCGGGGCGGTGAACCTGGCGCTGCCGGCGGGGACGGCGGACGCGGGGTGGCTGCGGGCCTTCCACGCGGTGGTGCCGGAGCTGATCGCCGATTTCCGGCCGCAGGTGCTGGTGACGCAGCACGGGGCGGACACGCACTTCGAGGACCCGCTGGCGCACCTGGCGGTGTCGCTGGACGCGCAGCGGGCGGTGCAGGAGGCGTGTCACGCGCTGGCGCACGAGCATGTCGACGGGGGCAGGTGGGTGGCGCTCGGCGGGGGCGGGTACGCGGTCGTGGACGTGGTGCCGCGGTCGTGGACGCATCTGGTGGGGATCGCGGCGCACGCGCCGGTGGAGCCGGAGTCGGTGATCCCGTCCTCGTGGCGGGACGAGGCGTACGCGCGGACGCGGCAGTTGGCGCCGGCGCGGATGACGGACGGGCGGTGGCCGGTGGACTGGCGTGACTGGGCGGCGGGTTACGACCCGGCGGACCGGCTGGACCAGGCGGTGCTGGCGACCCGGCGGGCGGTGTTCCCGCTGCGGGGGCTGCTGGTCTGAGGCCGGGGCCGGTCGGGGGCCGGTCGGGGGCCGGTCGTGGCCGGTCGTGGCCCCGTGTCTGGACCCGTGTGTGGGTGTTACGCCAACTGTGCGGTGTGCGCGGGGTTTTCGCTCGGCGGCAGGAGCGTTCCGGCAGCATCGGGAGGGTGTTGAGTACCGGGGCGCTGCGGGCGCATCTGTTGGCGGCGGGGTTGGCGGGGACGGTGGCGACCCCGCGGGAGACGAGTCTGCGGAGCTATCGGCTGTTCGCGGCGGGGGATCCCCGGGTGACCCTGGGGATCGAGCCGGGGCGCGGCTGGGGCGAGGCGGAGCTGCTGCGGCTGATGGCGGAGCGGTGCGGGGTGTCGGGGGATCCGGCGCACCGGTCGGGGCCCGACGTGATCGATCCGGAGCGGACGCTGGGGGCGCTGGCGGCGTTCGCGGCGCGGCTCGGGGAGGCGGCGGGGCGGCGGGCTCCGGTGCTGTTCGGCACGGGGCATCCGCACCGACTGCTCGGTTTCTACGCCACGCTCGCAGACGCTTTGTCGGCGGCTGGCTGTCTTGTTCTCACCCCGGCGCAGGGGAGATGTGTCGACATAACGACCCGGTTCGGCGTACGTACGTACCTCGTGGACTACGTACGGGGGGTCGCGATGGTGCGAGAGCGGGAGCTGTCCGCCGCAGGGCGTGAGACCGGGGCGCACTCGCACTCGCCGCTGCCGGTTAGGGCGGTCCTGGAGGGTGCGGCCGAGGGCGGCTGGCCGCTGCCGGAGCTGGTGGTGGGGGACCACGGCTGGGTCTGCGGGGCAGGTCAGCTGGGTATCGAGGCCATCGGGCTTGCCGATACGGATGATCCCGCGCTGTTCGTCGGGGAGGCCGAGGGGCAGGTGTCCGTGGCCGTTCCGCTTGATGACGCGGTCCGCGCGGACTACTACCGTCCACTCACTCGCTATGTACTCAATCGAGCGTGTCTGTCACGGTAAACGGTCAGTGGCAGCTCCTCTTCCCCACTCGTACCACACGCCCCTAGTCTGGGCGTGAGCGCTCAGCGACGAAGAGTCACCGGAGGGGAAGCCGGTGCGCGTCGTGTGCGGAAGGTACAGGTGGGTCATGGCTGCTGGCGACAGGCCTCTCAACGAGGTGAAGTTTCTGACCGTGGCGGAGGTCGCCTCGGTGATGCGCGTCTCGAAGATGACCGTGTACCGCTTGGTGCACAGCGGTCATCTGCCGGCGATCCGGGTGGGCAGGTCCTTCCGGGTGCCGGAACAGGCGGTTCACGAGTACCTCAGGGAGTCCTTCGTGGGGGTGGCGACCGCGTAGCGAGCGCGTGTCCCGAGTCCGGTTTCGCCCTCGGATTACGAGCGGGTCGTTCGGGGCGGTAGGCTAGCCCCTCGTAGGTCGTGTGGGCCCAGACGCCCCGCACCGATCCCCGCTGGCGCGGGGATGTTCCGAGAAGTGAGCGAGGGTAGTCGTGGGCTCTGTTATCAAGAAGCGGCGTAAGCGGATGGCTAAGAAGAAGCACCGCAAGCTGCTCAAGCGCACCCGTGTTCAGCGTCGCAACAAGAAGTAGGCGACAGCTGTAAAGACGGCGTTTCGCGTCGGCGTGGCCCCCCACCGGTTCTCCGGTGGGGGGCCACGCTTTTATCGTGCCGAAATGTCGAGGCGCTACGGTGGCGGTCAGCGGAACACCGATGGAAGACCGACGGAAGGCGCTCCTCTTGGGCAAGGTCGTGCTCGTCACCGGTGCGGCCCGGCACCTCGGCGCCCGTTTCGTACGGCGCCTGCGGCGGGACCCCGAGGTCGGCCGGGTGATCGCCGTCGACGCGGTCGACTCCCCGCATCCGCTCGGCGGCGCGGACTTCGTCCGGGCGGACATCCGGCAGCCCGCGATCGCCAAGGTCCTGGCCGAGCACGACGTGGACACGGTGGTCCACATGGACGTCACCGGGACGCCCCTCGGCTCCGGCGGCCGGACGTCGGTCAAGGAGACCAACGTCATCGGCACCATGCAGCTGCTCGGCGCCTGCCAGAAGTCGCCGCGGATCAAGCGGCTGGTGGTGAAGTCCAGCACCAGCGTGTACGGGGCCGCGCCCCGCGATCCGGCGGTGTTCACCGAGACGACGCCGGCGAAGTCGCTGCCGAGCGGGGGCTTCGCGAAGGACGCGGTCGAGGTCGAGGGGTACGTACGGGGCTTCGCCCGGCGCCGCCCGGACGTCGCGGTGTGCGTGCTGCGCTTCGCGAACATCCTCGGGCCACGGGTGGACTCCCCGCTCGCCGAGTACCTGGACCTGCCGGTGCTGCCCACCGTCCTCGGCTACGACCCCCGGCTGCAGTTCGTCCACGAGGACGACGTGATGGACGTGCTGGAGATCGCCTCGCGCGAGCCGCGCCGGGCCACCCTGAACAGCGGCACGTTCAACGTGGCCGGGGACGGGGTGCTGCTGCTCTCCCAGTGCGCGCGGCGGCTGGGCCGGCCGACGGTGCCGGTGCTGCTGCCGGCGGTCACCTGGGTCGGGCAGGCGCTGCGCACGGTCGGGATCACCGACTTCTCGCCGGAGCAGATCCGGCTGCTCACCCATGGCCGGGTGGTCTCCACGGTCCAGATGCGCGAGACGCTCGGCTTCGACCCCCGGTATTCGACGGCGGGGGCCTTCGCGGACTTCGCGGCGGCCCGGGGGCCCGGCCTGCTGCCGCCGGAGCTGCTCGCGGGGGCCGTGGACCGGCTCGCCGGGCGGCTCGCCCCCGCCTCGACCTCCCAGCCCGCGGAATAGGAGCCAGATCCCGATGGCGGACGCCAAGGTCATCCCGTTCGACGACGACCGCTCGCGGGCCCGCCGCAGGCCCCCGGCCCGCGGCGGCGGCGAGGCGGCCGTACGGGCGCTGCCGGCGCAGCAGCCCCCCGCCGGGGCCCCGGAGACCCAGGTGGCCCCGGAGACGGCCCCTGAGCCGGTCCCGGCGGCGGGGCAGGGCGGCTGGGAGCGGCGGCTGGCGGGCGGGCTCGCGTTCCTGCGGCGGCGGGTGACGGGCGACTACGAGGTCGACGAGTTCGGCTACGACGAGGAGCTCACCGACCAGGTCCTGATGTCGCTGCTGCGCCCGGTGTACGAGAAGTACTTCCGGGTGGAGGTGAAGGGCGTCGAGAACATCCCGAAGGACGGCGGGGCCCTGGTGGTGGCCAACCACTCCGGGACGCTGCCGCTGGACGGCCTGATGATGCAGGTGGCGGTGCACGACCACCATCCGGCGGGCCGGCACCTGCGGCTGCTCGCGGCGGACCTGGTCTTCATGCTGCCGGTGGTGAACGAGCTGGCCCGCAAGGCGGGGCACACGCTGGCGTGCGCGGAGGACGCGGAGCGGCTGCTGCGGGCCGGGGAGATCGTCGGGGTGATGCCCGAGGGCTTCAAGGGGATAGGGAAGCCGTTCGCCGAGCGGTACAAGCTGCAGCGCTTCGGGCGGGGCGGTTTCGTGTCGACGGCGCTGCGGGCGGGCGTGCCGATCGTGCCGTGCTCGATCGTGGGCGCGGAGGAGATCTATCCGATGCTGGGGAACGCGAAGACCCTGGCGCGGGTGCTGGGCCTGCCGTACTTCCCGCTGACGCCGACCTTCCCGTGGCTGGGGCCGCTGGGGGCGCTGCCGCTGCCGACGAAGTGGACGATCCAGTTCGGCGAGCCGATCCCGACGGACTCGTATCCGCAGGAGGCGGCGGAGGACCCGATGCTGATGTTCAACCTGACCGACCAGGTCCGCGAACAGATCCAGCACACGCTGTACAAGCTGTTGGTGCAGCGGCGGTCGGTGTTCTTCTGAGTCCGCCGCCCGTACGGGGAAGGGGGCGCCGCCCGGCCTGGGCGGTGCCCCCTTCCCCGTACTCCGGGTGCTCCGGGGTTACTTCACGTCCTCGCTGTTGATGCCGAGGCCGGGGAGCAGGCCCGGGAGGATCGGCGGGATCGTGACGTCGGGGGTGGGTGGGGTCGGGTCGTCGGTCGGGAGGGTGTGCTGGCCGCCCTGGGGCGGGTTGAGCAGGCCGCCCGTGCTTCCGCCGAGGAGGCCCTCGTCCTGGGGCGCCCCGGTCCCGGTGCCGGAGCCCGAGGGGTGGGGCGTGCTGGTGTCGCCCGCGGTCGGGGGTGCGGCCGGGGTGGTGCGCGGGTGCTGCGGGTCGGTGGGCTTGGCGTGTCGCGGCGTGCTCGGGCCGCCGGAGCCGATCGCGCCGCGCTCGGGGGTACGCGGGAGGACGGACTGGAGCGGCTCGACCTCGTGGTCTATGGCGTCGAAGACGTCGTTCACCTGGTTGCCCACGTCGGTGAGCTGGACCGGGAGCCGGTCGCGGAGGCCGTCCCAGGTGGCGCGGTGGGACTGGGCGAAGGAGTTCAGCCGGGCCATGGGGCCGATCTCGCCGTCCCGCTCGTATGCCTGGCGGAGCAGCCGGTGCCCTTCGGAGGCGTCGTGCTCCATGCCGCTGAGCACGCGCCGGATCTCGCCCAGCGACTCGTGGTCGAGGGCGCCGGCGCGGTCCCGCTCCATGAGCCTGCGGGCCTCGCTCAGGCGCGTGGACGCCTGGTCGAGGTAGATCCCGCCGCGGTCGGCGTCGTCGTCGGCCATGCCCAGCTTCAGGTCCTCCATGCCGCGCTTCAGCCCGTACAGGGAGTCGCCGGGGAGGGCGTCGGAGCTGGCCGCGGCGACGCCGCTGAAGGCGCCCGCGGCCACGCCGACGGTGAGCCCGCCGGCGGCGAGTCCCTTGGTCCAACGGGATCGCGGGCGGAGCTTGCGGAGCGGGGAGGCCCGGTGGGCTCCCCGGCCGCCGGCCGTCCGCTGCTCGGGTACGACGGGTCCCGCGGCCGCGGTCCCCTCCGCGAACATCGCCTCCATGGCGGCGACGAGCTGGGCCCGCTGCACCACCTTGACCTCGGGGTCCAGCACGGGCTTGGGCAGTTCGCCGAGGCCGTTCGCCAGGGCCAGGAGCCGTCCCTGTTCGGCCGGCTCCGCGGTCGCTTCGGACGGCTCGGCCGCCGGGCCCTCGGGCGTCCGGTCGTCCAGGGCCTGGGCGAAGGCGTTCGCCCGCCGGTGCGCCGATACGTTCGCGATCACTGGCGGCACCTCCTCTCGTCATGACGGTCGACTCCCCGAGGGGTTCGGGAGGTTGCACGCCTTGAGCGCATCCACACGAAAGAGTGAGTGGAGACGGCCACGGCGTGACCACAGGGAGCCTGCATTTCGCACAACGAGCGGCGCGGCACTTGGGTTACGCGCGAAAGATGATCGGACCAGTGCGTCATCGAGGCGTCACCGACTGTGAGTTGGTCTCGGGTAGTGGGGATGTGGGGGGAGGGGGAGCGCCCTGGGGGCGCCGCGCGTGTGGGGGGGCGCGCGGCGCTCAGCGGGCGTCGTCCGGGAGGAGCCGGGCCAGGGTGCGGACGGCCCGGTACTGGAGGGTCTTGATCGCGCCCTCGTTCTTGCCCATGACCCGGGCGGTCTCGGCGACCGACAGGCCCTGGAGGAAGCGCAGGGTCACGCACTCCTGCTGCTGGGGGTTGAGGCGGCGGACGGCGTCGAGGAGGGCGGCGTTGGAGAGCGATTCGAGGACGGAGTCCTCGGGGCTGCGCTCCACCTCGTTGGCGTCGAGCATCTCGCCGGTGGTCACCTCCAGCCGGAAGCGGCTGGACTTGAAGTGGTCGGCGACGAGGTTGCGGGCGATCGTCACGAGCCAGGCGCCGAAGTCGCGGCCCTGCCAGGTGAAGGTGGAGATCCGGCGCAGGGCGCGCAGGAACGTCTCGCTGGTGAGGTCTTCCGCCGTCGCCTTGCCGCCGACGCGGTAGTAGATATAGCGGTAGACGGTGTCGCTGTACTGGTCGTAGAGCCGGCCGAAGGCGTCGGCCTCGCCGGCCTGGGCGCGTTCGACCAGGTCCATCATGCGGGCGCTGTCGCTGTCGGCGGTGGGCCGGCGGGCGGTGGTCGAGGTCCCCGCGCCGCTCCGGGTGCCGCGTCTGCCGACAGCGGCACCGCTCTCGGCCAGGGCGTAGCAGGGACCGACGGGTGCCGGTCCGGCGAAGGCGAATGCGGGTGCGAGGCCGGCGTACGCGGTGGGGACGAAGCCGCGCAAGTGGTCGAGGACCGTTGCGCGCAGCGTAGCCAGGCCCGAGGCGTCAACCCCGACGTGTGGGTACACGGGACTCCCAGAGGCAGAGCTTCCATCACGTGCAGTGCGGGACCGTTCACTCGTCGTGGCGACGTGTGGGGTCCCTTGTGCGTCTGAGGAGAATAACGCTTCGTACAGGCAGCGCTACACCCAGTTGCTCAAATCATCGATTCCGTCGTATCTGTTACTGCTTACAGGCGGAATGAGTCGCAATTTGTGACCGGTTGTTGATCGGATTACTTCCGAGTGTGACCGGGGGTGAGTTGGGTTGTGCTCAAGTACGGGACCTGTGAGTGATCGGGGCCGCTGCCGGGCAGGGGGCGGCGAATGAGCGGGGGCCGCGCGCGCGTGGGTGTTCGACCACGTACGGGTGAGCCGGGTTGGTCCCGGGTTGTCCCGGATGATCGCAGCCGAAACGTATCGGCAGGCGGCGCGACACGCCGGGGCGGCGGCTCCGGCCGCGGCTCAGCGGCGGCGGCGGTGGATCGCGAGCGCGGCGGCCGTGCCGCCCGCGAGGGCGCCGACACCCGCGGCGGCCGGGATGCCGACCTTGGCGGCCTTGCGGCCGGTCCGGTAGTCCCGCAGCCGCCAGTCGCGCTCCCGCGCGTGCCTGCGCAGCTTGGTGTCCGGGTTCACCGCGTAAGGGTGCCCGACCAGCGAGAGCATCGGGATGTCGTTGTGCGAGTCGCTGTACGCGGCGCAGCGGGCGAGGTCCAGGCCCTCGGCCGCGGCCAGCGCGCGGACCGCCTCGGCCTTGGCGGGGCCGTGCAGCAGCTCGCCGACCAGGCGCCCGGTGTAGACGCCGTCGACGGACTCGGCGACGGTGCCGAGCGCGCCGGTGAGGCCGAGCCGGCGGGCGATGATCGTGGCGGTCTCGACCGGGGCGGCGGTGACCAGCCAGACCTTCTGGCCCGCGTCCAGGTGCGCCTGGGCGAGCGCGCGGGTGCCGGGCCAGATGCGGTCGGCCATGTACTCGTCGTAGATCTCCTCGCCGATCGACATCAGCTCGGAGACGCGGTGGCCCTTGACGATGGACAGGGCGCTGTCGCGGGCCTCCTGCATGTGCTCGGGGTCCTCGACCCCGGCCAGCCGGAACCAGACCTGCGCCCAGGCGAAGCGGGCGAGTTCGCGGCGCTGGAAGAACTTGCGCTTGTACAGGCCGCGGCCGAAGTGGAAGATCGCGGCGCCCTGCATGACGGTGTTGTCGAGGTCGAAGAAGGCGGCGGCGCGGGTGTCGCCGGCGACGGGGAACTCGGGCTCGGCGGGCGCGGATTCGGCGGCGGCGGCCTCCCGCTGCTCCTCTTCTCTCTCGCGCTCCAGCTGCTGCGAGGTCTTGCGGGCCGCCTCGGCGGCGGCCTCGCCTGCCAGGACGCTGCGCGCGGTGGCGGAGCGCCTACGGGGGGTGAGCCATCCCAGTGCGGCCATGCCGTTGAGCATAGCCAGTCTGTTCGGTACTTCCCGACTTGTGGGGATGCCGTGGTGTGAACAGTGGGCGCCGTGCGTGTGACCCGGCCCGCGCGGGCCGCGCAGAATGGACGCCATGTTCGGACGAGCGAAGAAGAAGGCCGGTCCGCGCACGGTGACGCTGATCGGGAAGCCGGGATGCCATCTGTGCGACGACGCCAGGGCGGTCGTGGAGGCGGTCTGCGCCGAGACCGGGGCACTCTGGGAGGAGAAGGACATCAGTCAGGACGAGGAGCTCTACCGGGCGTATTGGGAGCAGATCCCCGTGGTCCTGGTCGACGGTGAGCAGCACACGTTCTGGCGGGTGGATGCCGGACGGCTCCGGCGCGAACTGGGTGCGTGACCGAAAGACGGCTACCATCATGGACGTTTTGTTGGGTTTCGGGGGCGGCGTCGTGAGGAGAGTGTGCGGTTTTGCCCCCTTCGGGTTCCCAACGCTCTGACGTCGTCCGTGGTTCCGTACCATCGCGAACCGGCCGCGTGACCCCGGTCACTTTGGCCAGACAAAACGGACACCATCTTTGTGCACGCGTTCACAAAGACATAGCCTGCATTCGACGGGGCGGTCCTGGGACACACGGCCGCCTGCAGCCCCGCTCATCCCGCAGGAGCACCGTGGCAACTGGCCGAACTCACCGACCGGCGACCCGTAGCCGAGGCATTCCCGAGGCCACCGTCGCCCGTCTTCCGTTGTATCTGCGTGCCCTCACGGCGCTGTCGGAGCGCTCCGTGCCCACGGTCTCCTCCGAAGAGCTCGCGGCCGCCGCCGGAGTCAACTCCGCGAAGCTGCGCAAGGACTTCAGCTACCTGGGCTCGTACGGCACCCGCGGTGTCGGCTACGACGTCGAGTACCTCGTCTACCAGATCTCCCGCGAGCTCGGGCTCACCCAGGACTGGCCCGTCGTCATCGTCGGCATCGGCAACCTCGGCGCCGCGCTCGCCGGCTACGGCGGCTTCGCCTCCCGTGGCTTCCGCGTCGCCGCGCTGATCGACGCCGACCCCGCCATGACCGGCAAGCCGGTCGCCGGGATCCCCGTCCAGCACACCGACGAGCTGGAGAAGATCGTCGCCGAGGACGGCGTCTCCATCGGCGTCATCGCGACCCCCGCCGGGGTCGCCCAGGTGGTCTGCGACCGGCTCGTCGCCGCCGGGGTCACCTCCATCCTGAACTTCGCCCCGACCGTCCTGTCCGTGCCCGACGGCGTCGACGTGCGCAAGGTGGACCTCTCCATCGAGCTGCAGATCCTCGCCTTCCACGAGCAGCGCAAGGCCGGCGAGGAGCCCGGCGCCGACACGGCCGAGGCCCCCGCCGCCGTGCCGTCGGCCGGCCGCGCCACCGGCGAGGGCGAGCGCAAGGGACCTGACGGGGACATGCCCGCCGTGATGCCGGCATGAGTCTCCTCGTCGTCGGCCTCAGCCACCGCAGCGCCCCCGTCAGCGTCCTGGAACGGGCCTCCCTCTCCAGCGACGCCCGCGCCAAGCTGCTCCACGACACCCTCGCCGCCGAACCGGCCGCCGAGGGCGCCGTGCTCGCCACCTGCAACCGCATCGAGCTCTACGCCGACGTGGACAAGTTCCACGCCGGGGTCGCCGAGCTGTCCACGCTGCTCGCCCAGCACAGCGGCGTCGGCCTCGAAGAGCTCACCCCCTACCTCTACGTGCACTACGAGGACCGGGCCGTCCACCACCTCTTCTCGGTGGCCTGCGGGCTCGACTCCATGGTCGTCGGCGAGGGCCAGATCCTCGGCCAGATCAAGGACGCCCTCGCCGTCGGCCAGGACCTGCACACCGCCGGCCGGCTCCTCAACGACCTGTTCCAGCAGGCGCTGCGGGTCGGCAAGCGCGCCCACAGCGAGACCGGCATCGACCGGGCCGGGCAGTCGCTCGTGACCTTCGGGCTCCAGCAGCTCGCCGACGGCACCGCCGCCGACGGCCGCGATGCCGCCGCCGACGTCGAGACCTGGGCCCGCGGCAAGCGCGCCCTCGTCATCGGCGCCGGATCGATGTCCTCGCTCGCCGCCGCCACCCTCGCGCGGGCCGGCGTCGCCGAGATCGTCATCGCCAACCGCACCGCCGCCCGCGCCGACCGGCTCGTCGAGATCCTCCACGAGCCCGGCGGAAGCGGCGCCGCCGCGCGCGCGGTCGAGATGGTTGCCGTCGGCGACGAACTGACACGTGCCGACATCGTCGTCTCCTGCACCGGCGCCACCGGCCTCGTCCTCACCGGCGACGAGATCGAGGCCGCGCTGCGCGACCGCACCGCGCCGCTGTACCTGCTCGACCTCGCGATGCCCCGCGACATCGACGCCGCCGCCCACCGGATGCCCGGTGTCCGCCTCGTCGACATCGAGTCCCTGGCCGAGGCCGCCGCCGACGCGCCCATGGCCGGCGACGTCGACCAGGTCCGCACCATCGTCTCCGACGAGGTCGCCGCCTTCGGCGCCGCCCAGCGCGCCGCCCACATCACGCCGACCGTGGTCGCCCTGCGCGCCATGGCCGCCGACGTGGTCGCCGGCGAGGTCGCCCGCCTGGAGGGCAGGCTCCCCGGCCTCGACGAGAAGCAGCGCGCCGAGATCACCCAGACCGTGCGCCGCGTGGTCGACAAGCTCCTGCACGCGCCGACCGTGCGCGTCAAGCAGCTCGCCAGCGAGCCCGGCGGCGCCGGGTACGCGGACGCACTGCGGACACTCTTCGACCTCGACCCGGAGACGGTTGCCTCTGTCAGCCGGGCCGACCTGAACGACGGCGACGTCAAGAACCGAGGGCGAGTATGACCGAGAGGGCACTGAGGCTCGGGACCAGGCGCAGCAAGCTCGCCATGGCCCAGTCCGGACACGTGGCCGACGCCGTACGGCAGGCGACCGGCCGCCCCGTCGAGCTCGTGGAGATCACGACGTACGGGGACACCTCCCGCGAGCACCTCGCGCAGATCGGCGGCACCGGCGTCTTCGTCGCCGCGCTCCGCGACGCGCTGCTCGCCGGCGAGGTCGACTTCGCCGTGCACTCCCTCAAGGACCTGCCGACCGCCCAGCACCCCGACCTGGTGCTGGCCGCGATCCCGCGCCGCGAGGACCCGCGCGACGTGCTCGTCGCCGGCCCCGGGGTCACGCTCGACCGGCTGCCCGCGGGCGCCCGCGTCGGCACCGGCTCGCCGCGCCGCATGGCCCAGCTCAACGCGTACGCGCGCAGCCACGGCCTGACCATCGAGACCGTACCGATCCGGGGCAACATCGACACCCGCGTCGGCTATGTACGCAGCGGAGAACTGGACGCGGTGGTACTCGCCGCGGCCGGACTCAACCGCATCGGCGGAACCGAGGAGCTCACCGGCTCCCTGTCGCTCGACCACCTGTCGGTCGACTCGGTCCTGCCCGCCCCCGGCCAGGGGGCCCTGGCCGTCGAGTGCCTGGCGTCCGACGCCGCTCTCGTCGCCGCGCTCGCCGAGCTCGACGACCCGCTCACCCGGGCCGCCGTGACCGCCGAGCGATCCCTGCTCGCCGCCCTGGAGGCCGGCTGTTCCGCACCCGTGGGTGCGCTCGCCGACCTGCTGGCCGACGACCCCGGTCACGGGCAGGTTGTCACCGAAATGCGCCTGCGCGGCGTCGTCGGCACCACCGACGGCTCGACGCTGGTGCAGCTGTCCACCACCGGTCCCGTACCCAGCTCGCACGACGAGGCGGTGGCACTCGGACGCGAACTCGCGGACGAGATGCTCGCCAAGGGTGCGGCCGGTCTTATGGGGGAGCGAGCACTTTGAACCCCACCAGCCCGACCACCAGCCCCGCGTCCGCCGCCGTCTTCGGCCACGGTCACGTCACCTTCCTCGGCGCAGGCCCGGGCGACCCCGGGCTCCTGACGCTCCGGGCCGTCGAGGCCCTGGCCGGCGCGGACGTACTGATCGCCGAGCCGGAGGTGCTCGAAGTCGTTCGCGGCCATGCCCGCGCAGGTGTGAGCACGCCTGAGCTGACGGTCATTGACGACGCGTCAACAACCGTCGGTGTCCCCGTGTTGAGGGATGCGACCAATCTTGTCATGGAGGCCGCACGGGGCGGCAAGCGGGTCGTGCGTGCGGTGACCGGCGACCCCGGCCTCGACGGAAACGCAGGTCAGGAGATGCTCGCCTGCGCCGCCGAGGGCATCGCCTTCGAGGTCGTCCCCGGCGTCGCCACCGCCGTCGGCGTCCCCGCCTACGCCGGCGTCCCGCTGCGCGACGCGCACGGCACCGACGTCCGCTTCGTCGACGCCCGCACCGCCGACGACCGCTGCTGGTCCGAGGTCGGCGCCTCCGACGGCACCGTCGTCGTCTCCGCGACCCTCGACTCGGTGGCCGCGGCGGCCGGTGAACTCGTGTCGGCGGGCCGTAAGCCCGACACCCCGCTCACCGTGACCATCGCGGGCACCACCACCCGCCAGCGCACCTGGACCGCCACCCTCGGCACCATCGCCCAGGTCTTCAAGCAGGGCAAGGTGCTCCCCTCCCCCGAGGGCCACCGCCCGGCGATAGCCGTGGTCGGCGAGCGGTGCGCCCCGGCGCAGCGCGACCAGCTCTCCTGGTTCGAGTCCAAGCCGCTCTTCGGCTGGCGGGTCCTCGTGCCGCGCACCAAGGAGCAGGCCGCCTCGCTCTCCGACCAGCTGCGTTCCTACGGCGCGGTGCCGCACGAGGTGCCCACCATCGCCGTCGAGCCGCCGCGCACCCCGCAGCAGATGGAGCGGGCCGTCAAGGGCCTGGTCACCGGACGCTACGAGTGGATCGCCTTCACCTCGGTCAACGCCGTCAAGGCCGTCCGGGAGAAGTTCGAGGAGTACGGGCTCGACGCCCGCGCCTTCGCCGGCATCAAGGTCGCCGCGGTCGGCGAGCAGACCGCCGCCGCCCTCGTCGACTTCGGCGTCAAGCCCGACCTGGTGCCCAGCGGCGAGCAGTCCGCCGCCGGCCTCCTGGAGGACTGGCCGCCGTACGACCCGGTCTTCGACCCGATCGACCGCGTCTTCCTGCCGCGCGCCGACATCGCGACCGAGACCCTCGTCGCCGGGCTCATCGAGCTCGGCTGGGAGGTCGACGACGTCACCGCCTACCGGACCGTACGGGCCTCGCCGCCGCCGGCCGACACCCGCGAGGCGATCAAGGGCGGCGGCTTCGACGCCGTGCTCTTCACCTCCTCGTCGACCGTGCGGAACCTCGTCGGCATCGCCGGCAAGCCGCACAACGTCACGGTCATCGCCTGCATCGGCCCCGCCACCGCCAAGACGGCGGAGGAGCACGGCCTGCGCGTCGACGTCCTGTCGCCCGAGCCGTCGGTCCACAAGCTGGCCGAGGCCCTCGCCGACTTCGGCCTCCGCCGCCGCGCCGCCGCCCTGGAGGCCGGCGACCCGGTGACCCGGCCCAGCGAGCGCAGGCCCGGGGCGCGACGCCGCCGGACCACGTGATGTGAGCCGCCCGAAAGGGGCGCGGACCCTCCCGGGACCCGCGCCCCTTTCGCGTACCGGCGGCGACATCTGCGGCGACACCGGCGGCAACACGGTGTCGGTAACCGCACCGGACGTGCGGGCGTAGCCTCGGGGGATGAACTCGTACGGATCCTTTCCCGGCGCGCGCCCGCGCCGGCTGCGGACGACTCCCGCCATGCGCCGCATGGTCGCCGAGACGAGGCTGCACCCTGCCGACCTGATCCTGCCCGCGTTCGTCCGCGAGGGCGTCACCGAGCCCGTGCCGATCGGCGCCATGCCCGGCGTCGTCCAGCACACCCGCGACACGCTCCGCAAGGCCGCCGTCGAGGCCGTCACCGCCGGGGTCTCGGGGATCATGCTCTTCGGCGTGCCCGAGGACACCAAGAAGGACGCCGCGGGCACCGCCGGCACCGACCCCGACGGCATCCTCCAGGTCGCCATCCGCGACGTGCGCGCCGAGGTCGGCGACGAGCTCGTGATCATGTCCGACCTGTGCCTGGACGAGTACACCGACCACGGCCACTGCGGCGTCCTCGACACCGACGGGCGCGTCGACAACGACGCCACCCTGGAGCGGTACGCCGAGATGGCCCAGGTCCAGGCCGACGCCGGCGTCCACGTCGTCGGCCCCTCCGGCATGATGGACGGCCAGGTCGGCGTGATCCGCGACGCCCTCGACACCATCGGCAAGGAGGACGTGTCGATCCTGGCGTACACCGCCAAGTACTCCTCCGCCTTCTACGGCCCCTTCCGCGAGGCCGTCGGCTCCTCCCTCCAGGGCGACCGCAAGACCTACCAGCAGGATCCCGCCAACCTGCGCGAGTCGATGCGCGAGCTCGCCCTCGACCTGGCGGAGGGCGCGGACATGGTCATGGTCAAGCCCGCCGGGCCCTGCCTGGACGTCCTCGCCAAGGTCGCCGAGTCCGTGGACGTGCCCGTCGCCGCCTACCAGATCAGCGGCGAGTACGCGATGGTCGAGGCCGCGGCCGAGAAGGGCTGGATCGACCGCGACAAGGCCATCCTGGAGACCCTGACGGGCATCCGCCGGGCCGGCGCCCAGATGATCCTCACGTACTGGGCGACGGAGGTCGCGCGGAAGCTGGGGGCGGCGCACTCTGGATAGGTAGCCGACCGGTACCCCCGCGGAGGTGGTCCTCATGATGAACACGCTCGTCGGATGGCACGTCGAGATGGAGTTCCGGGAGGAGGGCGACCGGACGCGGGCGGCGGCCATGGTGCGGCTCGGTGACGGCACCGAGTTCCGCGCCCACGGCAACGCCAGCCGCCATCCCTCCGACCCGGATCAGCTGCGGGTCGGGGAGGAGATCGCGGGGGCCCGCGCGCTCATGGACCTCGCCTCGCAGCTGCTGCAGAAGGCCCACGCCGAGATCGACGACGCCTCCGGGCGCAGCTCCTATCCGATCAACCGCTGAGGACGCGGGCCCGGACCTGGCCCCTCAGTACGCGAGTGCCTCCTCCAGGGTGCGCTGCCAGTACGACACGGCGGCGCCGTCGTCGGCGAACGTGCCGCTCGGCGCCGCCACCGTCGTGCTGTCGTTCCTGGTCAGGCTCACCTTGATGGTGCGGATGGTCCGGCCGTGGGTGTCCGGGCCCGGCTCGCCGGTCAGGATCAGCGAGGCGTAGGCCGACTCGCCCGGCATCAGCGTCACCACCGCCTGCGGCTTGCTCTCCTCCACGGTCCGGATCGCGGCCTGCGGCTCGTCGAAGCCGACGAAGGGCGCGTTCAGGGCGTTGCAGGGGCGCTTGCCGACGTTGGTGACGGTGAGCGCCAGGTGGTTGACGGGGCGGCTGACCCTGCTCGCCACGATCTTCGTGCCGGGCACCGTGCAGGGGCGGGTGGCGGCGGGCGCGGCGGGTGCGGGCGCCGTGGCGGGCGTGGCTTGTGTGGCTCGCGTGGTGGGGGTGGCGGCGGGCTTCGTGGTGCGGGCGGGCGTGGCGGCCGGGGGCTCCGTGGCCGGGGCCGAGGCCGCCGGCGGGGCGCTCGTGCGGCTCGCCGAGGCGGGCTGGGTGGCCGGGAGCGGCTTCGCGTCGGCCTCGGCGGAGTCCGAGGACTGGCAGGCGGTCAGGGCGAGCACCGCGGCGAAGGCGGTGACGGGCAGGGCGAGCGTACGCATGAGGGTCCCCGTGGCTGATGGCTGGTGGCTGCTGGCGGGTGGTGGCGTGTGCGGGTCAGTGCTGGTGGAGCAGCGCGATCACGACCGCCGTGCAGGCGATCAGCACCGCTACGGCCAAGGCGTCGACGACGCGGCTGTTCGGCATGGCTCATACGCTGCGGGTCGCGGCGGTCCCCGCGCAATCGGCACGGGACAATGGGGGACGCTGGAACGCCCACACCTGCTGTGACCTGGGGAAACGACCCTTCCCTGGAACGCGTTCCCGGGACGTGCGAGAGGTGAGGGGATACGGATGGGGGCGCCGGCGGACGGCTTCGCGGAGCTGATGCGCGCACTGAAGGAACGCTCCGGGCTCAGTTACGGCGCCCTCGCGAAGCGGCTGCACGTCAGCACCTCGACCCTGCACCGCTACTGCAACGGCGACGCCGTCCCGACCGACTTCGCCCCCGTCGAGCGCCTCGGCCGGCTCTGCGGGGCCGGCCGCGAGGAGCTCGTCGCCCTGCACCGGGCCTGGATCCTCGCGGACGAGGCGCGGCGGCGGGGGAGGGACGGGGAGCGGGACGAACCCGGCGGTGGTGCGGGCGTGGGGAGGGACGAACCCGGCGGTGGCGCGGGCGTGGAGCCGGTCGGGGAGGTTTCGGCGGGCGGCTTCGCAGAAGGCGTCGATACGGGGAGCGGTACGGGGAGCGATACGCGGAGTGGCGAGGGCGCCGGGGGTGCCGGAGGGCCCTCCCGCGCGCGGAAGCGGGCGCTCGTGGGGCTCGCCGCCCTCGGGGTCGTCGCGCTCGCCGTCCCCGTCGCCCTCCTCGTCGACCGCGGCGGCGACGACCGGGGCGGCGCGGCCGGGGCCCCGGACGCCGGGGCGTCACCCGCGCCGCTGAGCGTCGGCATCAGCTCGTACAACTGGGCCGAGCCCTGCGGCCAGTACTACGTGCTCGACCAGCGGCCCGGCAGCGTGCCGCCGCCGCCCGCGCCCCAGGACACCCGCGGCTGGGCCCGCGCGCTCGGCGGGACCGACGGCGGGCACATGCAGCTCCAGCTCACCGTGACCGGCGGCACCCAGGCGCCCGTCGTCCTCACCGGGCTGCACGTGCGGGTCGCCCAGCGCGGCGAGCCGCAGGCCGGGACCGTGTACTCCATGGGCGACGGCTGCGGCAGCGGCGTCACCCCGCAGACCTTCGACGTCGACCTCGACGCCCCGCGCCCCTACCTCAAGCCCGTCGCCGGACAGGACGGCGACCGGGTGGTGCCCGCGAAGGACTTCCCGTACAAGGTGTCCACCGGCGACCCCCAGGTCCTCAACCTGGACGTCCACACCGAGGAGACCGCCGCCTCCTGGTACCTGGAGCTGGCCTGGAGCAGCGGCGAGCGGCACGGGACGATCCGGGTGGACGACGGCGGGCAGCTGTTCCGCACCACCGCCATCGCCGGGCGCCCCGTCTTCGGCTACTGGCCCCAGAAGGGGGCCTGGGTCGTCAACCAGTGACGCCGCAGACCCCGGCGGGGCCTGCGGCGTCACTCGGCGGGGCCCGTCAGAGGCGCTCGGGCGTCCGGATGCCCAGCAGGGCCATGCCCTGGTGCAGGGTGCGGGCGGTCAGGTCACACAGGAAGAGGCGGTTCTCCACCTGCTCCGGGGTGTCGGCCTTCAGGACCGGGCACTCCGAGTAGAACGTCGTGTACAGCGACGCCACCTGGTAGAGATACGCGGCCAGCTTGTGCGGCGCGTACTCCGCGGCCGTCTCCTGGACCAGCTCGCCGAACGAGTCCAGGTGCAGGCCCAGCGCACGCTCCGAGGGCGCCAGCGTCAGCTCCGGGTGAGCGGCCGGCTTCGCGTCGCCCGCCTTCCGCAGGATCGACTGGATCCGCGCGTACGCGTACTGCAGGTACACCGAGGTGTCGCCGTTCAGCGAGACCATCTGGTCCAGGTCGAACTTGTAGTCCCGCGCCGCCGACGTCGACAGGTCCGCGTACTTCACCGCGCCGATGCCCACCTGGGCGCCCCGCTCGGCGATCTCCGCCTCCGACAGGTCCTGGGCCTTCTCGCGGACCACGGCCGACGCGCGGTCGATCGCCTCGTCCAGCAGGTCCACCAGCCGGACCGTCTCGCCCTCACGGGTCTTGAACGGCTTGCCGTCCTTGCCGAGGACCGTGCCGAAGGCCAGCTGCACGGCCTTCACCTCGTCGTTCAGCCAGCCGGCCCGGCGGGCCGTCTCGAAGACCATCTTGAAGTGCAGCGACTGGCGCGCGTCCACCACGTACAGCAGCGTCGACGCCTTCAGGTTGCCCACCCGGTCGCGGATCGCCGACAGGTCCGTCGCCGCGTAACCGAAGCCGCCGTCGGACTTCTGCACGATCAGCGGGGTCGGGTTGCCGTCCGGGCCCTTCACGTCGTCGAAGAACACGCACAGCGCACCCTCCGAGCGCACCGCGACCCCCGACTCCTCCAGGAGCGCGCAGGTCTCCTGGAGCATGTCGTTGTACCCGGACTCGCCGACCACGTCGACGTCCCGGATGTCCATGTCCAGCTTGTCGAAGACCGAGTAGAAGTAGATCTTCGACTCGTCGACGAACCGCTGCCACAGCGCCAGCGTCTCCTCGTCACCCGCCTGCAGGTCCACGACCCGCGCCCGCGCCCGCGCCTTGAACTCCTCGTCGGAGTCGAACAGCGCGCGGGACGCCTTGTACAGCCGGTTCAGGTTCGACATGGCCTCCTCGCCGGAGACCTCCGCGCCCTCGCCGTCCGCCGCGTGGTCCAGCTCGTGCGGGTGCTCGATCAGGAACTGGATCAGCATCCCGAACTGGGTGCCCCAGTCGCCGATGTGGTGCCGCCGGACCACGGTCTCGCCCGTGAACTCCAGGATCTCGACCATCGCCGCGCCGATCACCGCCGACCGCAGGTGCCCGACGTGCATCTCCTTCGCCACGTTCGGCTGCGCGTAGTCGATCACCGTGGTGCCCGCCGACGGGTTGAACGGCACACCCAGCCGGGAGTCCGCCGCGCGCGCGGCCAGCGTCCGGACGATCGCCTCGTCCGTCACCGTGATGTTCAGGAAGCCGGGGCCCGAGACCTCGATCTCCTTCAGCACGTCGTTCTCCGGGATCGCCGCCACGACCTGCGTCGCCAGCTCACGCGGATTGCCCTTCAGCCGCTTCGCCAGCGCCAGGATCCCGTTGGCCTGGAAGTCGGCCCGGTCGCTTCGTCGCAGCAGCGGGTCGGCGGAACCGGCGTCCGGCAGAGCCGCCGAGAGGCCGTCCGCGAGGCGCTGCTGCACGGTCGAAGCGAGGGAAGGGACCGAGGCCATGAGCTTCCGTTCCTGTAGGGGCTGTCCGGAGGACGTCCGGTGGACTATTTCGCTTGTCAAGTGTCCCACGGGGCAGCAACGTGTTTTCCACGCCTGTGGACAACCTCGGAGCGCCCCGTTCCGTCTGGGACAATGACTGAAGCAAGGCTGCAAGGCGTTCTCAGGCATCAGAGAATCCAGGAATCCAGGAAGAAGGACGTACCGACCGTGGCTCAGAGCAGCACCGAGACCGACTGGGTCTCCCGTTTCGCGGACGAGGTCATCGCCGAGTCGGAGCGACGTGCGCCTGGCAAACCGGTCGTCGTCGCCTCCGGCCTCTCCCCGTCCGGCCCCATCCACCTCGGCAACCTCCGCGAGGTCATGACCCCGCACCTGGTCGCCGACGAGATCCGCCGCCGGGGCCACGAGGTCCGCCACCTCATCTCCTGGGACGACTACGACCGCTACCGCAAGGTGCCGAACGGTATCGAGGGCATCGACGAGTCCTGGGCCGAGCACATCGGCAAGCCCCTGACCTCCGTCCCGGCCCCCGCCGGCTCGCCCCACGCCAACTGGGCCGAGCACTTCAAGGCCGCCATGGTCGAGTCGCTCGCCGAGCTGGGCGTCGACTACGACCCCATCAGCCAGACCGAGCAGTACACCGCCGGCACCTACCGCGAGCAGATCCTGCACGCCATGAGGCACCGCGGCGACATCGACGCCATCCTCGACCAGTACCGGACGAAGAAGGCCCCCAAGAAGCAGTCGCAGAAGCCCCTCGACGAGGCCGAGCTGGAGGCCGAGGAGGGCTCCGGCGCCGCCGCCGAGGACGACGGCTCCGGCGGCACCTCCGGCTACTTCCCGTACAAGCCGTACTGCGGCCGGTGCGAGAAGGACCTCACCACCGTCACGTCCTACGACGACGAGACGACCGAGCTCGCCTACACCTGCACCAACTGCGGCTTCGCCGAGACCGTCAAGCTCAGCGAGTTCAACCGCGGCAAGCTGGTCTGGAAGGTCGACTGGCCCATGCGCTGGGCCTACGAGGGCGTCATCTTCGAGCCCTCCGGCGTCGACCACTCCTCGCCCGGCTCCTCCTTCGTCGTCGGCGGCCAGATCGTCCGCGAGGTCTTCGACGGCGTCCAGCCCATCGGCCCCATGTACGCCTTCGTCGGCATCAGCGGCATGGCCAAGATGTCCTCCTCGAAGGGCGGCGTCCCCACCGCGGCCGACGCCCTGAAGATCATGGAGCCGCAGCTGCTGCGCTGGCTGTACGCCCGCCGCAAGCCCAACCAGTCCTTCAAGATCGCCTTCGACCAGGAGATCCAGCGGCTCTACGACGAGTGGGACAAGCTGGAGGCCAAGGTCGCCGACGGCACCGTGCTCCCCGCCGACGCCGCCGCCCACAGCCGCGCCGCCCGCACGGCCGCCGGCGAGCTCCCCCGGACGCCCCGCCCGCTCCCGTACCGCACGCTGGCCTCCGTCGTGGACGTCACCGCCGGACACGACGAGCAGACCCTGCGCATCCTCACCGAGCTCGACCCGGAGAACCCGGTCTCCTCCCTCGACGAGGTCCGCCCCCGCCTCGACCGCGCCGAGAGCTGGATCACCAACCAGGTCCCGGCCGACCAGCGCACCATCGTCCGCGAGGAGCCCGACACCGAGCTCCTCGGCTCCCTCGACGACGACGGCCGCGAGTCGCTGCGCCTGCTCTTGGAGGGCCTCGACAGCCACTGGTCGCTCGACGGGCTCACCACGCTCGTCTACGGCGTCCCGAAGGTCATGGCCGGCCTCGACCCCGAGGCCAAGCCGACCCCGGAGCTGAAGCTCGCCCAGCGCGCCTTCTTCGCCCTGCTCTACAAGCTGCTGGTCAGCCGCGAGACCGGCCCGCGCCTGCCCACCCTGCTCCTCGCCGTCGGCGCGGACCGGGTGCGCAAGCTCCTCGGCGCGTAACGCGTAACGAACGGCACGAAGGCCGCCGCCCGCACCCGCGGGCGGCGGCCTTCGCACGTCCTGGGCCACGTCTGCATCCGCGCCCGCTTCCGTGCCCGGCTCCGCGCCCGCTTCCGCGCGTTCTTCTGCATCCTTCGACGGAGGACCGGCTCCACCGCGCGCACGACGAGAACCGCCGCCCGCCGCGAGACCGTGGAGCCATGAAGAACGAAGCCCTCACCGTCATCGGCTGGATCACCCTCGTCCAGGGCGGACTCGGCGCCGGAGGACGCCTCTTCGGAGACGGCCCCTGGGGCCTCCTCCACAAGTGGTGGGACATCCCCACCGCCGGCTACCTCGTCCTCTTCGCCCTCGGCGCCGCCCTCGCCGGCTACGGCGAGACCGTGAAGGCCCGCCGGAAGGCCACGAACTGACGGAACGCCGCGCCTACGGGGTGTGCGTCTCCGCCCACTCCTGCTCGATCCGGTGCCGCAGCCGCGGCGTCAGCTCCCGCAGCAGGGACGCGCTCCGCGGATGCGTCACCCCGTACATGTCGCTCAGCCTTATGTCGAGCTGCTCCGAGGTCGGGAACTCCTGGTTCTCCTCCAGGAAGTCCCACATCGCCTTGTACGCCGCCTCCGTGAACTCGTCGGCCTCGGCGAACTCGTCGGACTCCGCCTCACCCGAAGGCTCCTCGTCCACGAACTCCGAGTACTCCTCGAACTCCTCGGGACCCGGCGGCGGAACGTCCTCCGGACCCTGCGGGATCGGCACCGCCGTCGGCTCCAGACCCTCCACGATCTGAGGGTTGTACGAACCCTGGTACGCCTCCGCCGACACGGGGCCCGCCGCGAACCACTGGCTCTCCTGCGGGCCTTGAGGCTGCTGCGTTCCCTGCGCCCCCTGCGGCCCCTGTGCCTGCTGTGCCTGCTGCGCCGGAACGGCGGCCTCCGCCGTGAGCGCCGCCGGGGCCGACTCGGGCTGCGGAGCGGACTGCCCGTGCGCCTGCTGGGGATGGGGCTGAGGGTGGGACTGGGGCTGGTGGGGCTGGGGCAACGGCTGGGGGAACTGCTGCGGCAACTGGTGGGCCAACTGCTGCGGCAGAGGCTGCGGCGCCGGAGGCAGCAGCACCGGCTCCACCCCCGCCGCCGCCAGACCCGCCGCCGCCGTCTCCGCCAGCGGCACCCCGTACTTCGCCAGCCGCAGCGGCATCAGCGCCTCCACCGGCGCCTTCCGCCGCCACGCCCGCCCGAACCGCGCCTGAAGCCGCGCCTGGTAGATCAGCCGGTCCTGCTCCAGCTTGATCACCTGCTCGTACGACCGCAGCTCCCACAGCTTCATCCGCCGCCACAGCCGGAACGTCGGCACCGGAGACAACAGCCAACGCGTCAGCCGCACACCCTCCATGTGCTTGTCCGCCGTGATGTCCGCGATCCGGCCCACCGCGTGCCGCGCCGCCTCGACCGCCACCACGAACAGCACCGGGATCACCGCGTGCATCCCCACACCCAGCGGATCCGGCCACGCCGCCGCGCCGTTGAACGCGATCGTCGCCGCCGTCAGCAGCCACGCCGTCTGCCGCAGCAGCGGGAACGGGATCCGCATCCACGTCAGCAGCAGGTCCAGCGCCAGCAGCACACAGATGCCCGCGTCGATGCCGATGGGGAAGAAGTACGAGAAGGTGCCGAAGCCCTTGTCGATCGCGAGCTCGCGCACGGCGGCGTACGAGCCGGCGAAACCGATCCCGGCGATGAGCACCGCACCGGCCACGACCATGCCGATGAGTATTCGGTGCGTCCGTGTCAGCTGCATCGCGGCCACCCGCGATCCCCTCCCGTCGAACGACAACTCGCGGGCACAGCGTGGCACACGCATGACGGGCCCGACCCCCTGGGGAGGGCCGGACCCGTCACAAAGCAGTTCGAATCGTTACTTGTTGGCCGCCGCGACCGCCGCCACGGCCTCCTTCGCCGCCTGCACCGCGCCCTCGGAGATCGTCTTCCCCGACGGGGCGTCCGCCCCCGCGTACCCGGCGCCGTTGTACGACAGCAGCACCACGACGTTGCCCGTCCGCGCCACCACCGACGCGTACGTGAAGTCCTCGTCGGTCTTCCGCAGCTGGTACGTCACCGTGCTCGCCTGGTCGCCCACCCCGGCGGTCTCCGCCGTCGCCAGCTTCTTCGCGCCCTGGGTGCCCTGCACCTTGGCCAGCTCCTTGGCGAAGTTCTCCGCCGCCCGGTCCTGGCCGCTGCCCAGCGACGCGTCCGACTCGTAACGGTAGAAGGACACGTCGAGCCAGCGGTACTGCGAACCCTTCACGCCCTTGTCGTCGAGGCCGTTCCACGAGCAGCCGCCCCGGCTCGCCACGTCGCTCGACTGCGCCGCCGTGCCGTTCTTCGCCTTCGCCTTCGGCACCAGGCTCGCCGTCGTCTTCGCCGACACCGCCTTGCACACGTCCGGCAGCTTCGCGAACCGCGCCGCCTCCACCGTCTTCGTCGGCGTGGGCTTCGGCGTCGCGGACGCCGAAGCCGAGGACTCGCCCGAACCCGAGGAACCGGACCCCTTGTCGGCGGAGTCCGAACCCGACGAACAGCCGGCGGCGACCAGCATCACCGGGACGGCGGCACAGGCGAGGACACGGGAGAGGCGCGAGGCGGATCGCTGCATGGTTCCTTCAGTCGCTTGTCGTACAGGCCCGCACGCACGCGGACGCGCACACGGACCGGGCGGCCGGCGGCCGGGGTACCCCGACACGTTACGTGGTCCCGCCCCGCTCACGGAGCGCTCCCGAACCGCTACTCCTCCAGCCGCTCCGCGAGCAGCCGAGCCAGATTCCGGGCCCTTTCCTGCAGCTCCCCGCTGTCCGGCGGCTCCGCCGACGACGTCGACTGCTCCTCGTACGCGACCGTCACGATCACGTTCGATGTGCGGAACACCACGCTCACGAGCCGCTTCGCGCCCGCCGGACCCGTCGTCGTCAGCACGTCGTCGACGAACGCCACGTCCCCGAGACCGCTCAGCATCCGCGGCTCCAGGCCGGTCGCCGAGGTCGCGGGCGGGGTCGTCGGCGGGACCGTGGCGGGGGTGGCCGGACCCGACGGCGGCTTCCCCGACGCGGCGAGCGTCGACGGACCGTGCGCGGTGCCCGGCGGGGCCGTGGCGGGCGGGGCCGTGGCCGGCGTGGTCGCCGGGGGCGTCGTCGGGGCGGTCAGCGGAATCCCCGCCGCCGTCTGCTTCTTGGCGTACACCTCCTGCGCCCGGTCGTCGTCGCTGACGGCGGGGTCGTACGAGACGACCCGCTCGATGTCGAGGGTGAGCCGGTGCGCCACGTCCGGCGAGTCGGCCTTCCAGGCGCAGCCGACGCGGCGGTCGGTGTCGAAGGTGACGGCGGCGGTGCCGCGGTAGGCCCGGTCGCGCTCGGCCTCGGGCAGCGCGGCGGCGCCCGGGAGCAGGTCCTTGAGGGTGGCCTGGGGGACGGCGCCGCAGGGCTCGAAGAGGGTGCGGTAGCGGCCCGGGGGCGCGACGGCGGAGGCGGGCCCCGCCTTGGAGTCGACGGCCGCCACGTCCGCGGCGGGCCCCGACGTGCAGCCGCTCAGCCCGAGGCCGAGACCGAGGACGACGGCGGTCGCGGTGAGGACGGCGGGCCTGGTCCGGCCGGATGCGTACGCCTTCCGCTGCACGATCCCAGCTCCCTTCTCCCGGGAGGCACCCCCCGAAAACCGTTTGTCGCTCCACATGGGGCGATGAACACAATGTCTATCGCACGCGCCGCTGTTGATGCCGGTCCGTAGTCACCTGTACGGGCTTGTGCTCCGGTTTTTGCGCTATCAGACTTTATAGGGGAATTGAGGGGTTATGTCGTACGTGGAGATACCGGGCGCGAAGGTCCCCATCCGCCTGTGGGCCGACCCGGCGTCGGTCGACGAGGGCGCGATGCGGCAGCTCCACAACACGGCGACGCTGCCGTGGATCAAGGGCCTGGCGGTGATGCCGGACGTGCACTACGGCAAGGGCGCGACGGTCGGCTCGGTGATCGCGATGCGGGGCGCGGTGTGTCCGGCGGCGGTCGGCGTGGACATCGGCTGCGGCATGTCCGCCGTGAAGACCTCCCTGACCGCGAACGACCTGCCGGGCGACCTGTCCCGGCTCCGCTCGAAGATCGAGCAGGCCATCCCGGTGGGCCGCGGCCTGCACCGCGAGATGGTGGACCCGGGGCGGCTGTACCAGTTCCCGACGGCGGGGTTCGACGCGCTGTGGTCGCGGTTCGACACGGTCGCGGACTCGGTGAAGTTCCGGCGGGAGCGGGCGGAGAAGCAGCTGGGGACGCTAGGCAGCGGCAATCACTACTGTGAAGTTTGCATCGATGGCCAAGGGTCGGTGTGGCTGATGCTGCACTCCGGCTCCCGGAACATCGGCAAGGAACTCGCCGAGCACCACATCGGCGAGGCGCAGAAGCTGCCGCACAACCAGGGTCTGGTCGATCGCGACCTCGCGGTCTTCGTCGCGGACACCCCGCAGATGGCGGCCTACCGGAACGACCTGTTCTGGGCGCAGGAGTACGCCAAGTACAACCGCGCGATCATGATGGCGCTGTTCCAGGAGGTCATGCGGCGCGAGTTCCGCAAGGCGAAGGTGGCCTTCGAGCCGGTCATCTCCTGCCACCACAACTACGTGGCGGAGGAGCGGTACGAGGGCATGGACATGCTCGTGACCCGTAAGGGCGCGATCCGGGCCGGCTCCGGGGAGTTCGGGATCATCCCGGGCTCGATGGGAACCGGTTCGTACATCGTGAAGGGCCTGGGCAACGCGGCCTCCTTCAACTCGGCCTCGCACGGCGCGGGTCGCCGGATGAGCCGGAGCGCGGCGAAGCGGCGCTTCACGGTCCGGGACCTGGAGGAGCAGACGCGGGGCGTCGAGTGCCGGAAGGACTCCGGGGTGCTGGACGAGATCCCCGGCGCCTACAAGTCGATCGAGCGAGTCATGGAGCAGCAGCAGGACCTGGTCGAGGTGGTCGCGAAGCTGAAGCAGGTTGTGAACGTGAAGGGCTGAGGCGTGAGAAGGAGGGGAGGCGCACTGCCGCCCCTCCTCCGCGTGTCAGTCCGGCAGCGGCGCAATTCCGTGTGTCAGCTTCCAGCGGCGGACCTGGCAGGCGCTCTGGGAGAGCCGCAGCGCGGCGGCTGCCTCCGCCAGCGTCGGCGCCGCCAGCAGGACGCGGTCCCGCTCGGGGGTCCAGTCGATGCGGGGTGCCCGCTTCTTCATTTCGGCCGGGCGCGTCCACGTGGACAGCGCGTCGGCGGCGGACCGCTTGCGGTCCAGTGCCAGACAGCCCGGGTAGTACAGGTGCGCCGCGAGCTGCTGGGCGGTCTCGGTGGTGTAGAGGACGTTGTAGATGCCGTCACGCCCATTCCGCGTGATCGTGCGGCGGGCGCCGGTGACTTTTTTCGCGTAGTGGCACAGGTAGGCCCCGATGGCGGTGCTCTGCGTGGTCAGGCTGACGAAGGGGAGTCCCGCTCCCGTGAACCCCAGGGAGCCGTCGGCGTCGATCAGGCCCCGGATGTAGTCCGGCCGGGAGAACTCGCCCCGGGGTGGGCGGATGGTGCGGGACTTCTTGCCGTAGGGGATGCCGAGATCGTTGATGGCGGTCCTGGCTTCGAGCGCGTACAAGGCCCAGGTGGCGGAGTGGGCCCGTTCCGCGAAGTTCGTGCTGCGGACCCGCTCGGTGATGAAGCTGTTGTATGGGGTGAGGCGCTGGAACTCTTCCAGGATGCGGAGGTCCCGGGCGTTGAGCTCGACGGTGAGCGCGCCCTTCTTGCCCAGGCCCTGGGCGAGATGTCCGTCGGCCTGGAGGAAGCCGAACATGTAGGCGTACTCGGGGTTCTCCAGGTCCATGAAGGGTTTCGTGGGGGCGTCCAGGTCGAAGAGCGTGGGCGCGTTAGGGTCGTGGTCAGCCATGGGAAGTTTTCGCCTTCCTGATGGTGAGGCCCTCGGTTGGGATTGGCGTCCCGGCCGAGGGCCGTTCTCTTTTGAGTTGTGTCGAGCCTAGGTTCGGGTTTCGTACGGTGTTGGGCTTTTGGGGCCGTTCACTCGTACGGGTGGGCGGGGCTCGTCAGAGTTCGCGGTGGACCTTTGTGTTGGATGCCTGGGCTCGGGGGCGGACCACCAGGAGGTCGATGTTGACGTGTGGGGGGCGGGTGCAGGCCCAGGTGATGGTGTCGGCCACGTCGTCGGCGGTGAGGGGTTCGGCCACGCCCGCGTAGACCTTGGCGGCCTTTTCGGTGTCGCCGCGGAAGCGGGTGGTGGCGAACTCGTCGGTCTTGACCATGCCGGGGGCGATCTCGATGACCCGGACCGGGGTGCCGACGATCTCCAGGCGGAGGGTCTCGGCGAGGACGCGGGCGCCGTTCTTGGCGGCCACGTAGCCGGCGCCGCCCTCGTAGGTGGAGTGGCCCGCCGTGGAAGAGAGGACGACGACCGTGCCGTCGCCGCTCGCGGTGAGGGCCGGGAGCAGGGCCTGCGTGATGTGGAGCGTGCCGATGACGTTGACCTCGTACATCCGGCGCCAGTCCTCGGGGTCGCCGGTGGCGACGGGGTCGGCGCCGAGTGCGCCGCCCGCGTTGTTGACCAGGACGGCGAGGGTGCGGAAGGCGGTGGCGAACTCGTCGACGGCGGCGCGGTCGGTGACGTCGAGGGCGTAGGCGGTGGCCTGGTGGCCGGCCTCGTTGATCTCGGCGGCGAGGGCCTCGATGCGGTCCTTGCGGCGGGCGGTGAGGACCACGCGGTAGCCGGCGGCGGCGAGCTGCCGGGCGGTGGCCGCGCCGATTCCGCTGCTCGCTCCCGTGACGACGGCGATGGGGGTACCGGCGGCAGTCATGACGTGCTCCTCGCGCATGTGGTCGATTGCGGGTCGATCGCCCGGTCAGGATAGGCGGGGCGGGGTCAGCGTCCGCGCGGGGCGTACATGATGACGGCCATGCCGGCGAGGCAGATGAGCGCGCCGATGACGTCCCAGCGGTCGGGGCGGTAGCCGTCGGCGACCATGCCCCAGGCGAGGGAGCCGGCGACGAAGACCCCGCCGTAGGCGGCGAGGATGCGGCCGAACTCGGCGTCGGGCTGGAGGGTGGCGACGAAGCCGTACAGGCCGAGGGCGAGGACGCCCGCGCCGATCCAGATCCAGCCGCGGTGTTCGCGGACGCCTTGCCAGACGAGCCAGGCGCCGCCGATCTCGAAGAGGGCGGCGACGACGAAGAGGGTGATGGAGCGGGCGAGGAGCATGGGGGAAGGGTGGCACGGGACACGCGGCTGACAGTTAGTCAGAATATATGGGTGTTTCTCGTATCTTCTGGGCATGAGTGCGATGCGCAAGGCCCTGCTGGGCGCGGCTCTCGCCGCTGCCCTGGTGGTCGGTACGGGCGGCGGCGCCGGCGCCGCCGGGCCCGAGGCGGAGGCGGACCTGGCCCACCACGGGCATGTCTCGCTGTGGGACGGGCGGCTGGGGGTGTGGCTTGTCAGTGAGAACCACGGCCCGGCGAACGTGCCCGAGGCGACCGTCCGGCTCGCCTTCTCCGAGCCCATGGCGGGCGGCCAGGAGCTGCCGCCCGCCTGTCTGTGGAGCAGCGACCGGGTGGTGTCCTGCCGTACGGGCGCGCTGCGGGCGGCGGGCGCGGTCGGCGAGCTCGCCCTGGACCTGCGCACGGCGGGCCGTCCGGACGAGCTGACCGTGGACATCCGGACCGTCTGGCGGGACGGTGTCACCGACCGGAACCCGCGCAACGACCGGCATCGGGTGCTGGTGCTCGCCACGGGGGATCCTTACGTCTTCTAGGCGTCCTTTAGGTCTCCTCTAGGCGTCTTCCAGGGCCTCCGGTGTCGTAGTGGGACCGCGTAGCCGTCCGGGCGGACCAGGGTGGTGTCCTGGCGGGCCGGGTCGGCCCAGACCGTGCGGACCAGGCGGGCGCCGGTGACCGGTGCGGTCGGCGGGAGGGCGGTGTCCGCGTGGTCCGCGGGGGTGGCCAGCACGAACGCGCCCCCGCGCAGCGCCTCGTACAGGCGGCCCTCGCGCAGGGGCGCGTCGGGGACGCGGCGGGCTCCGGCCGGGTAGTCGATGCCGATGCCGCTGATCTGGCCCATGGCGCGGGTGGCGACCGGCGGGAGGGCGCCGAGCAGGCGGGTGGCGAGGGCGCGGGCGGTGCGCTGGAGCGGGGTGCGGGCCATGGCGAGGCGGACCAGGGCTCCGCTGCTGCGCAGCACCGTGGCGCCGACCGGGTGCCGTTCGGCCTGGTAGCTGTCGAGGAGCGCCTCGGGGGCGCGGGCTTCGCCGCGCAGGACGGCGGCGAGTTTCCAGGAGAGGTTGGCGGCGTCCTGGAGGCCCGTGTTCATGCCCTGGCCGCCGGCGGGGGAGTGGACGTGGGCGGCGTCCCCGGCGAGGAAGACGCGGCCGACGCGGTAGGCGGGGGCCTGGCGCTCGTCGCTGTGGAAGCGGGAGATCCAGCGGGGGTCGTGCATCCCGAGGTCGCCGCCGAGGGCGCGGCGGGTGATCGCGCGGACGTCGTCGAGGCCGACGGGCGCGTCGTCGGCTGTCTGGTGGGTGCGGTCCCAGCCCATCACCCGGTACCAGCCGTCGCCGAAGGGGGCGATGAAGGCGAAGGCGTCCTCGGCGGCGGTGACGGTGAGCAGGGTGCCGGGGTCCTCGGCGAGGCGGACGTCGGCGAGGACCATGGAGCGGATCACGGAGGCGCCGGGGAAGGGGAGGCCGAGCGCGGTGCGCACGGAGCTGTGGGCGCCGTCCGTGCCGATCAGGTAGCGGGCGCGGAGGGGGGTCGTGGCCGTGCCCGTGGCCGTGTCGGCGAGTTCGGCGGTCGCCGTCTGGGCGTCCTGGCGCAGGGCGGTGAGCTCCGTCCCGTAGCGGAAGTCCACCCCCGCGGCGCGTGCCCTGCGTTCGAGGAGCCGCTCGACCTCGTACTGCGGGGTGAGGAGGAGGTAGGGGAAGCGGCTGGGGAGCGCGGACAGGTCGAGGGAGAGGCGGCCGAAGAGGCGCAGGTCGGTGACGGGGGTGCCGGTGGCGGTCAGGTCGTCGGCGAGGCCGCGGGCGTCGAGCTGCTCCAGGGTGCGGGCGTGGACGCTGAAGGCCCGGGTGAGGTTGCTGATGCCGGGGGGTCTGCGCTCGACGAGCGTGACCCGCAGGCCCGCCTCGGCGAGGTCGCCGGCGAGGAGGAGGCCGGTGGGGCCCGCGCCGACGACGAGGACGTCCGGGTCGGCGCGGTCGGGATTGGGCCGCGCTTGGTTTTGGGGGTGGGCTTGGTCCTGGGGTCCGGTGGTCATGGGGGCCTCCGTCGAAGTCCGCTCGGGCAGCACGTCAACGTCGGTTGGCCAACGTGTGTTGGTCAACGCTTGTTGGCAATTCTGGACCCGCCCGGAATGGTATGTCAACGCCTGTTGGCCTACAGTTGTTGGCATGACGACCGTCCGGCGCTCTGACGCCACCCGCGCCGCGATCCTCGAAGCCGCCCGCGAGCACTTCGCCAGCGAGGGGTACGAGCGCGCGACCATCCGCGCCATCGCCCGCGACGCCGGGATCGACCCGTCGATGGTCATGCGCTACTACGGCAACAAGGAGGGGCTGTTCGCCGCCGCCTCCGACTTCGAGCTGGAGCTCCCCGAGCTCGGCTCGCTGCCCGCGCGGCACGTCGGGACCGCGCTCGTCGAGCACTTCCTGGACCGCTGGGAGCGCGACGACGTGCTCACTGGGCTGCTGCGGGTCGGCGTCACCAACGCCGCCGGGACCGAGCGGATGCAGGAGATCTTCGCCGAGCAGCTCGGGCCGATCACCCGCGGCGTCTGCCCCGACCCCGCCGAGGCGCCCCGCCGTGCCGCGCTCGTGGCCTCGCAGATCCTCGGCATGGCGCTCGCCCGCTATGTGCTGCGGCTGCCGCCCGCCGTGGAGATGTCGCGCGCGGAGGTCGCCGCCTGGCTGGGGCCGACCGTCCAGCGCTATCTGACCGCCGAGCGGCCCTGACCGGGCCGCCGTCCGGCGGGCGCCGAGCGGCCCTGATCCGGCTCCGTCAGCCGGCCGCCGGGAGGTCCCGCGCCGCGCCACCGGTCTCGCCGGACGCCCCGGCCTCGCCGGACGCGTCGGTCTCGTGGACCTCGCCGGACGCCCCGGACGCCCCGGACGCCCCTGCCTCGCCGAACTCCGCGAGCGCCGCCGCCACGAGCGTCTCCAGGCGCGCGTGGTGGGCGCCGCGCCAGTACACCCGGTCGCACGCGGTGCAGCGGGCGAAGACGTCGTACGTGTTCTCCGTGCCCTGCTCCAGCCGCTCGCGCACGGAGTCCTTGTCGGCCTCGGTCAGCGGCCCGTTGCAGGCGGTGCAGCGGGTCCAGGGCGCCAGCCGCGGCGCGAAGCGGCCGAGGACGTCGCGGAGCTGCGCGTCGGGCTGGTCGCTGTAGACGTACGCGCCCGCCCACAGCTCCCGGCGCCGCAGCAGCCCGCGGTCGCGGGAGAGCAGCACCCGGCGCTCCTTCGCCGACAGCGCGGCCAGCGCCGGGTCGCCGAGGTCCGTGCTCTCGTAGGCCGCGTCGACGCCCAGCAGGCGCAGCCGCCGGGCGAGGGTGCCGAGGTGCACGTCGAGCAGGAAGCGGAGCGGGGCGCCGGGGACCGGCTGGGGGCGCTCGACGGCCTCGACGGCGACGGTCTCGCCGGCCGCGGGGACGTGCGAGGGGTCGACCGGCCGTCCGTCCACGAGCAGCCGCCCCGCCTCGGTGAGCGGCACGCCCAGCGACTCGACGACGTGGCCGAGGGAGGAGGAGCCGTCGGTCGCCACGGCGGTGCTTCCGGCGCGGCGGTCCGCCGCGACGAACAGGCGCAGGGCGGGGGCGAAACTGATCTGGATCTCCGGTCCGTTCACGGGGACAGGATGGCACCGGGGCCGCCGCCCGGCCAGGGAATTCCGGCCGCCCGAGGGGCCCCGCCGGGGGCCGCGCGGTACGGTCCCGGCATGAAGATCATCGATGTGGAGCCGGGCGACCCGCGCCTGGAGACCGAGGTCCTGCCGGTGCTGCGCGAGCTCCGGCCGCACCTGACGCCCGGGCTCTTCTCGGACGTGTACGCGCGCGGGCACGCGCAGGGGCTGCGGTTCAGCGCCGCGTACGACGGGGGCGGGGCCTGCGTGGGCGTGGCCGGGTGGCGGGTCGTCGACAACACCAGCGCGGTGCGGATGCTGTACGTGGACGACCTGGTGACCGCCGAGGGCAGCCGGTCCGCCGGGGTCGGGCACGCGCTGGTCGGGCACCTGGAGGGGCACGCCCGCGCGGCCGGCTGCTTCGAGCTCAACCTGGACTCGGGCACCCACCGCACCGGGGCCCACCGCTTCTATCTGCGCGAGCGCTTCGACATCGTCGCCTTCCACTTCAGCCGGCTGCTGAAGCCCCGGGGGGAGTGAGCTCCAGGCGCCAGTCGTTGCAGCGCATCGTGCGGCCCGGGGGGTACTCGAACTCCCGCTCCGCGAGGAGCGTGAAGCCGGCCTTGCGGCACACCGCGTTCGACGGCGCGTTCTCCGTGGACGGGTAGGCGTGCAGGTGGGCGAAACGGCCCTCCGCGCGGGCCCGTTCCACCACCGCGAGGGTCGCCGCCGTGGCGACCCCGCGCCCCTGGAAGCCGGGCAGCACGGTCCAGCCCGTCTCGTAGACCGGCGGCTCCGAGGCGCCCTCGCGGTGCTCCCAGAAGCCGATCGCGCCCGCCGGGACCTCCTCCGGGAGGAGCACGATCCGGAACATGCTCCCGGGGCGCCCGGGGTCGGCGCTCAGCAGCTCGTAGCGCAACTGGCGGGCCGCGAGCTGCTCGTCGGTCTCCGGGCCGCCCAGATGCTCCATCAGCTCCGGCGCGTTCATGGCCTTCAGGAGGCCGAAGTCCGCGTCCGACCAGGGTTCCAGGCGGACCGTGCCGCCGCCGTCTTCGCTCATGCGCGCACCCTAGGTCACGCCACTGACAGCGTCTTGGCGTACGTGCTCGGCGGCACCCCGACCGTCGCCGTGAAGTCCCGTACGAGATGGGCCTGGTCGCTGTAGCCGAGCTCGGCGGCGAGCCGGGCCCAGTCGGGGCCGGGGCCGGGGCCGGAGTCCGGGGCGGAACCGGACCCGGCGGCCGACTCGGCCTGTTCCAGGGCCTCGTGGATGCGGTAGCGCAGGATGACCCACTTCGGGCCGACGCCGACGTACGCGGCGAACAGGCGTTGCAGCGAGCGCGGGGAGAGTCCGCCCGCGCGGGCGAGCGCGGAGACGCGGCGCATCGTGCGGTCGGCGCGGACCAGGTCGACCAGGGCCATCGCCTCGTCGGCGGCCGGGTCGGGGGCGGGGCCGTGGGCCAGCAGCAAGGTGTCGAGCGCGGCCACGCGCGCGTCGTCGCCGGCGGGGGACAGGACGGCGCCGGCCGCGGCGGTCCCGTCGAGCGGGAACGCCTCGGCGAGCGGGACGGTCCGGCCGGTCCACTCGGCGGCCGGCCACGCGGGGGCGAAGGGCCGGAAGCCGCCCGGGCGGAACTGGACGCCGCAGACCCGGCCGGTGCCGGTCAGCGTCTTCGTGAAGAGGCCGGTCCCGATGCCGGACAGGACGGCGAAGTCGCCGGTGTCCTGGCCGCGTTCGCACACGATGTTCACCGAGGGGTGCGGGACGACGCGGGAGGCGTACGGCTCGCTCAGGTCCCAGTCGATCAGCCAGTAGTGCTCCAGGTACGGGCGCAGCGGCGGGGCGGGGGAGCGGCGGCGGAAGCGGACCCGGGTGAGCAGCTCGGCGGCGTCCACGATGCCCCGGGTGTCCCGGCGCGGGCCGGTGGCGTCGGTCATGCCGGGCATGGTGGCCGGTCCGGGCGGGGCCGATCAAGGGCCCGGACGGGCCGGTCGAGGGCCCGGGCGGGCTGTTCGGCGGCGCGGGCGGGCCGGGCGGGGCTCAGCGGAGCCGGCCCGCCGAGCCCAGGGAGAGGCGGGAGACGACCTGGCCGAAGGCGAGCTCCTCGGCGGGGGTGAGGGCGACCGTCTCCTGCGGGTGCCAGATCCGCTCCAGCGGGGTGCGGGCCCGCTCGCGCCGGGCGCGGGCGCGCAGGCCGAGGGCGACCCAGACGGCGGCGGAGAGGGCGAGCAGGCCGAAGAGGGTGAGGACGCGGGGGTCCGAGAACTGGCCGGGCAACGTCATGGCTGACTCCAGGGCGGAGGGCGCCTGGCGGCGGCGTGCCCCTGGCAGGGGGTGCGCGCCCGCGCGGCGCTGTCGATTCCTACTGCTTCCTCCCGACCCGTTCAGTTAACACCACCCTGGGGGTCTTTCGGCAGGGGGGTCCGGGACCAAAGTCCCGGGGCCGTCCGGGGCGGGAGGCCCTCTTGTGCGCGGGCCGGAACCGTTTCAAGGTGGCGGGGACGGAGGTTTCCGGCCGGGGAGGGAGCGGTCCTATGGCTGACGCGGCGGGTACGGGCGGCTGGGGGTTCACCGACGACCGGGGCGCGGCCCTGGCGGCGGGGCGGGCGCCGGAGCGGGTGGTGGCGTACGTACGGGCCGGGGCGGCCCTGCTGGACCTGGGGGTCCGGCCGCTCGCGGTGTACGGCTCGGGGCACGACGGCGAGGCCCTCGACCCGGTCAAGGCGGGCGGTCTGGCGGCGGCGGGTGTGCCGTACCTGGGGCCGGGGCGGGCGCTGGACGCGGCGCGGCTGCGGGCGCTGGGCGGGGTGGACCTGCTGGTGGACGTGACGTACGACGGGAAGAGCCCGTACGCGGTCGACGAGGCCCTGGCGGCGGAGTCGGGGGCGGGTCTGGCGGCGCTGTCGGTGAGCGGGGAGCTGTCGCTGCCGGCGATCGTGGGCCGCTTCGGGGAGCTGGCGTCCGCGCTGGGCGCGCCGCCCGGGACGGCGGGGCGGTGGGGCGACGCGGAGGCGGCGGTGCGGGCGGCCGTGTCCCGCGCGGACGTGACGGTGCTGGCGCTGTCCGGGGCCGGGCCCGAGCAGGTGCACCTGGCGCGCCCGCACGCGTGGCCCGAGCTGGCGCTCCTCGCCGAGCTGGGGGTGCGTTTCGTGGACCCGGGTCCGGGGCCGGGCGCGAACTGGCTGACGGCCGACTGGGAGCACGCGGTGGGGCTCGCGCCGGGCCTGGTGCTGTTCGACAGCCGGGCCAACGCGGTGCCGCCGCACGCGGTCCCGCCGGGCGCCCGGCTCGCCCCCTGGAACCCGGAGACCCCGCCGAGCCCGGCGGCCTGCGCCCGCTTCCTCCAGGACCTGGCGGCGGCTTTGGAGGACCGCGAGCCGTAAACCCGGCGGGGGCCGCGCGTCGGCGCGCCCGGGCCCGAACGTGGGCGCGCCGGGGGCGCGGAGCCGAGCCCCGGCGCCTTCCCGCGCGCCCGGCGCCCATGCCCCGGGCCCGGCCCGGGCCCGCGCCCCGTGCCAGTGCCCGGGCCCCCGCCCGTACGGGCAGCCGCGCCAGCCCCGGCCCCCTACGGCAGCCGCGCCAGCGCCCCGACCCCCGCCCCTACGGCAGCCGCGCCCCCGCCCCCTACGGCAGCCGCGCCCGCAGCGAGTTCGCGAACTCCTCCGCCCTGGTCAGCTGGGCGTGGAGCTCCGCCACGCGGGCCGTCGCCGCGCGCTCGTAGCCGCGGATGCGGGCGACGAGGGCGGCGCGGGTCGGCGGGTCGAGTTCGCCGGGGGTGTCCGGGGTGTCGGCGGCGAGGCGGTCGACGGCGGTGAGCAGGTCGCGGGTCTCGTCGAGGGTGAAGCCGAGCGGTTTCATCCGGCCGATCACCATCAGGCGGGCCACGTCCGCGTCCGTGTAGAGGGGGAAGCCGCCCTCGGAGGCGGCGGAGGGGACGACGAGGCCGCTGTCCTCGTACTGCCGGATGGTGCGCAGCGGCAGTTCCGTGCGGGCGGCGACCTCGCCGATCTGCAGGGGCTCGCCGGGCGGGCGGGGGGCGGTGCGCGTGGTGCTCACGGTGTCGGGTCCTTCCTCGGGCGGATCCTTCGGCGGTCTTGCGGCGGTCTTGCGGGGGTCGCGCGGCGGCCGTACGAGGGTCGTACGGCGGCCGTACGGGGTCGTACGGCGGCCCTTCGGCGGCCCCTCGTACGGGGCGCCGGCGGGCGCGGCTTCCGCGCATTACATCCGATTCGTCCTAACTTCAGCACTTATGAGAGCTGGAAGCGTGGCGAAACGCCTGCTGGTCGGACGTCCGTTGGACAGCGCGCGGCTCGGCGAGACTTTGCTGCCCAAGCGGCTGGCGCTGCCGATCTTCTGCAGCGACCCGCTCTCCTCGGTGGCGTACGCGACCGAGGAGATCCTGCTGATCCTGGCCCTCGGCGGCCTCGCCGTGCTCCATCTGGCCTGGTACGCGGCGGTCGGGATCGTCGTCCTGCTCCTCGTGGTCGTCGCCTCCTACCGGCAGACCTGCTACGCCTATCCGGGCGGCGGCGGGGCGTACATCGTGGCCGCCGAGAACCTGGGGACGACCGCCGCGCTCACCGCGGCCAGCGCGCTGCTCATCGACTACGTGATGACCGTGGCCGTCTCGGTCGTCTCCGGCGTCGCCGCGATCACCTCGGCCATCCCCTCGCTGGACGGGCACGCCACCGTCATGTCGGTGGTGTTCGTCGCCGTGCTCGCCTGGCTCAACCTGCGCGGGGTGCGGGAGTCGGGGCGCTGGTTCGCGCTGCCCACCTACGCGTTCATCACCGTGATCTACGTGATGTTCGCGGTGGCGGCGGCCCGCATGGCGACGGGCGCGACGATCCGCGCCGAGTCGGCGGACCTGCCCGTGGAGGCGGTCTCCACCTACTCGGGCATCGCGCTCCTCCTGCTCGGGCTGCGCGCCTTCGCCTCCGGCTGCACGGCGCTGACCGGCGTCGAGGCGATCAGCAACGGCGTGCCCGCCTTCGAGAAGCCGAAGAGCCGCAACGCGGCCACGACCCTGGCGGTGATGGGCGGGCTCTCGGTGACCATGTTCTTCGGGATCACCGTCCTCGCGATGGTCTACCAGGTGCACGTCGCCGAGGACCCGACGGAGCTCGGGCTGCCGCCCGGCACCGCCACCTCGACCGCGCTCGCGCAGATCGGCCGCGCCACCTTCGGCGACTGGCACGTCCTCTTCTACGCCCTCCAGGCCGTCACCGCCGGTGTGCTGATCCTGGCCGCCAACACGGCCTTCAACGGCTTCCCGATGCTCGCCTCCGTGCTCGGGCGCGACCGCTTCGCGCCCCGGCAGCTCGTGCACCGCGGCGACCGGCTCGTCCACTCCAACGGCGTCCTGCTGCTCGCGCTGGCCGCGATCGCCCTGATCGTCGCCTTCGACGCCAACCTCACCCGGCTCATCCAGCTCTACATCATCGGCGTCTTCGTCTCCTTCACCCTGTCCCAGGCCGGCATGGTCCGGCACTGGCGGCGGGAGCTCGCCACGCCCGAGGGGGCCGCCCAGCGGGTGCACATCCTGCGCCGGCTCGCCATCAACGCGTTCGGGGCCGCTCTGACGGCGGTCGTCCTCGTCATCGTCCTGATCACCAAGTTCACGCACGGCGCCTGGATCGTCGTGATCGCGATGCCGCTGCTGTTCGCCGGGATGAAGGGGGTGCGCCGCCACTACGACGCCGTGGCCGCCGAGGTGGCCGTCGCCCCCGACGCCCGGCCGCAGCCGCTCGCCGCCCACCACGTCCTGGTGCTGGTCTCCTCGGTCAACGCGCCGAGCCTGCGCGCCCTGTCGTACGCGAAGACCCTGAAGCCGGCGACGCTGACGGCGGTCACCGTCGCCGAGGACGCCGACCGGGCGGCGGCCCTGCGCGCCTCCTGGGAGGCCCATGGGATCGACGTACCGCTGCGGGTGCTGGACTCGCCGTACCGCTCGATGGTGCAGCCGCTGCTGCGGCACATCCGCGACGCGCCCGAGCGGTCCCCCGACTCGGTGCTGTCCGTCGTCATCCCCGAGTACGTCGTGGGGCGCTGGTGGGAGCAGCCGCTGCACAACCAGAGCGCGCTGCGGCTCAAGACCCGGCTGCTGTTCATGAAGAACGTCGTGGTCATCGACGTGCCGTACCGGCTCGCGTCGGCCCGGGAGCTGGCGGCCGAGCGCGCGAAGGCCGCCGCCGAGGCGGCCCGCCGGTCGCCGTGAGGGGGCCGGACCCGAGGGATCGGTCCCGAGAGGCTACGGCCAGACCAGGCAGTACGGCTGGTGGCCCGCCTCGTGCAGCCGGACCGAGAAGTCCTGCCACTCGTGCAGGAGCTGGTAGACGTTGAAGGCGTCCCGGGGGCCGCCGCGGTCGGGGACGGTGGACCAGATGAAGGCGGCGGCGCCGACCGACTCCTCGCCGATGGCGCGCAGCGGGTCGACCACGGTCATCGGCAGCTTCACCACCGCGTAGTCGGGGTGCAGCACGACCAGTTCCAGCGGGGGCACCTTGTACAGCGGCATCCCCTGGATGCCGGTGAGCACCATCGCGGCTATGGTCTCCGGCTTGATCTTGGTGAACATGCCGCCCATGCCGAGCTCGTCGCCGCCCAGCTCCTCGGGGCGCATCGAGATCGGCACCCGCGCCGCCGTGGCGCCGTCGGGCGCGCCGAAGTACTTGTACGTCACCCCCAAGCGGCCACCCCGCGATTCCCCGGCCTTCCGCTCGGCCGCTCCCTGCTCCCCCGGCTGTCCGGTCCGCGGCTCGTTCGCCCTCGGCTCCTCGGCCCGCCTGCGCCGGTGCCGCCCCCGCCGGACAGGATCGGGACCCAGGTCGTCAGTCCCCTCGCCCGGTCCGCCACCGCGATGCATATCTCCACCCGACTGCTGTTCCGGGCCGCGCGTCTCCGCGGCGCGACCCGATCATCGTGACAATGACCTCCCCCACGTTCGTACGGTGAAACACCTGTCCGCAAGAACGCCGTGGCCTCTGACACCATGGATTCCGTGAGCCATCCCTATGACGCCCCAGTTTCGCAGACGCGGAGGACCGCCGCCCCGGCGTAATTCCGGGGATGCTCACTCCATCCCTCCGTACTCGCAGGTCAGGATCCCAGTGCCGTATTCATACGAAGCCCCAGTCTCACAGACGCTTTTCGACCGCGCGTCCCTCGTGACGCCCGGCGGCGTGAACTCACCGGTGCGCGCCTTCCGTGCCGTGGGCGGTACGCCCCGGTTCATGGTGTCGGGTACCGGTCCGTACCTCACCGACGCCGACGGGCGTGAGTACGTCGACCTCGTGTGCTCGTGGGGGCCGATGATCCTCGGCCACGCGCACCCCGAGGTGACGGCGGCGGTGCAGGACGCGGTGGCCCGTGGCACCTCGTTCGGCACGCCGGGCGAGGGCGAGGTCGCGCTGGCGGAGGAGATCGTCGCGCGGATCGAGCCGGTCGAGCAGGTCCGGCTGGTGTCCAGCGGCACCGAGGCCACGATGTCCGCGATCCGGCTGGCGCGCGGCTTCACCGGCCGCGCCAAGGTCGTCAAGTTCGCCGGCTGCTACCACGGGCACGTGGACGCGCTGCTGGCCGCGGCGGGCTCGGGTGTCGCCACCTTCGGCCTGCCGGACACGCCCGGGGTGACGGGCGCGCAGGCGGGCGACACGATCGTGCTGCCGTACAACGACCTGGAGGCCGTGCACGAGGCGTTCCACCGGTACCCGGGCGAGATCGCCTGTGTGATCACCGAGGCGTCGCCGGGCAACATGGGCGTGGTCCCGCCGCTGCCGGGCTTCAACCAGGGGCTGAAGGACGCGTGCGAGAAGAACGGCGCGCTGTTCATCTCCGACGAGGTCATGACCGGCTTCCGGACCTCGCGGGCCGGCTGGTACGGCGTGGACGGGGTGAAGCCGGACCTGATGACCTTCGGCAAGGTCATGGGCGGCGGCTTCCCGGCGGCGGCCTTCGGCGGCCGGGCCGACGTGATGGGGCACCTCGCCCCGGCGGGCCCGGTCTACCAGGCGGGCACCCTGTCCGGTAACCCGGTCGCCACCGCCGCGGGCCTCGCGCAGCTGCGGCTGCTCGACGACGCCGCGTACGCGAAGGTGGACGCGGTCTCCGCCGAGATCCAGGGCCTGGTGACGGACGCGCTGGCCAAGGAGGGGGTGGCGCACCGGCTCCAGACCGCCTCCAACATGTTCTCGGTCTTCTTCACCTCCGCCGAGGTGCGGAACTACGAGGACGCGAAGAAGCAGGAGGCGTTCCGCTTCAACGCCTTCTTCCACTCGATGCTCGCGGACGGGGTCTACCTGCCGCCGTCGGCGTTCGAGTCCTGGTTCGTGTCGGCCGCCCACGACGAGCGGGCCGTCGAGCGGATCGCCGCCGCGCTGCCCGCCGCCGCCCGCGCCGCCGCGGAGGCCACGGCATGAGCGACGTGCGTCCCGAGGAGAACGTGAGCGCCGACGACATCACCGTCGTGCACCTGATGCGGCACGGCGAGGTCCACAACCCGGACGGGGTGCTCTACGGGCGCCGCCCCGGCTACCACCTGTCCGAGCTGGGCCGGCGGATGGCCGACCGGGTCGCCGAGCACCTGGCGGGCCGGGACATCACGCACGTGGTGGCCTCGCCGCTGGAGCGGGCGCAGGAGACGGCCACGCCGATCGCCAAGACCCACGGCCTGGACCTGGCCTCGGACGGGCGCCTGATCGAGGCGGCCAACGTCTTCGAGGGCAAGACCTTCGGCGTCGGCGACGGCGCGCTGCGCAAGCCGGGCAACTGGAAGCACCTGACCAACCCGTTCCAGCCGTCCTGGGGCGAGCCGTACGTGGAGCAGGTGGTCCGGATGATGGGCGCCCTCGACGCGGCGAAGGACGCGGCGCGCGGGCACGAGGCGGTGTGCGTGAGCCACCAGCTGCCGATCTGGATCGTGCGCAGCTTCGTGGAGAAGCGCCGGCTGTGGCACGACCCGCGGCGGCGGCAGTGCACGCTGGCCTCGCTGACCTCGTTCACGTACCGCGGGGACACGATCGTGTCGGTCGGCTACAGCGAGCCGGCGCTGGATCTGGTGCCGGTGCACCTGCGCGCCGGTGCGAAGCCTGTGAAGGGTAAGGCCAAAGCCTTCGGCGCGTAGCCTTTCCGCTCTATCGTTCGGGGCGGCCCTCGATGGTGTTCGGTCACCGGGGCCGCCCTGAAATATTTGTTCTGATTTCCGGAACCTTCGTGTTCATCCTGACATCTCACTGTTTGTCGGTTTGGAATGACGTCAGGTCATACGTCAGCGCGAATGGGGATGTCATGCGCGGGATCAGTCGAAGGGGTCTGCTGGGGGCCGGAGTGGGGGCCGCCGCCGCGCTCGGTATCGCCGGATGCACCAGTAACGATCAGGGCAAAGGCGGACGTTCCGGACCCGGCAAGGGTGGCGACGTCTCCGGCGGCCCGGACACCCCCGCGCCCACGAAGGACCAGGGCCGGCTGATCGGCGACGGCTCCACCTCCGACACCGGCAAGCAGCCGAACCAGCCCGACGCGCCCGTCCCGCTCGAACCCGGCCAGACCCCGCCGCAGTTCGTGATCTTCTCCTGGGACGGCGCCGGCGAGGTCGGCAACGGCCTCTTCCCGCGCTTCCTCGAACTGGCCAAGAGCCACGACGCGGCGATGACCTTCTTCCTCTCCGGGCTCTACCTCCTGCCCGAGTCGAAGGCGAAGCTCTACCGCCCGCCGAACAACCGCGTCGGCGCCTCCGACATCGGCTACCTCACCGACGACCACGTCAAGCAGACCCTGAAGTACGTCCGCCAGGCATGGCTCGAAGGCCACGAGATCGGCACCCACTTCAACGGGCACTTCTGCTCCGGCTCCGGCACCGTCGCCCACTGGACCCCCGCCCAGTGGCAGAGCGAGATCGACCAGGCGATCGGCTTCGTCACGAAGTGGAAGACGAACACCGGCTGGACCGACCTCGACCCGCTGCCCTTCGACTACACCAAGGAGCTCGTCGGCGGGCGCACCCCCTGCCTGCTCGGCCAGGACAACCTGCTGCCCACCGCCAAGCGGCTCGGCTGGCGCTACGACGCCAGCTCCCCGGGCGGGCGCCAGATGTGGCCGGTCAAGCGCGGCGGCCTGTGGGACCTGCCGCTCCAGGCCGTGCCCTTCCCCGGGCACTCCTTCGAGGTCCTCTCGATGGACTACAACATGCTCGCCAACCAGTCGAAGAACTCCACCAAGGGGATGCCCTCCCGCTACCCGGGCTGGCGCAAGCAGGCCACCGGCGCCTACCTGGCCGGATTCCAGCGGGCCTACGAGACCAACCGCGCCCCCTTCTACATCGGCAACCACTTCGAGCAGTGGAACGGCGGCATCTACATGGACGCCGTCGAGGAGGCCCTCAAGGGCATGGCCGGGAAGAAGGACGTCCGGCTCGTCTCCTTCCGCCAGTTCTGCGACTGGCTGGACGTCCAGGACCCGAAGATCCTCGCCAAGCTGCGCACCCTGGAGGTCGGCAAGGCCCCGGCGGGCGGCTGGAACACGTTCCTCAGGCCGGCTTAAGCGATCTTGACAAGGGGCATCTTGGGCACGTAGGGGGGTGCCCAAGATCCGCGAAACGCCCATGCGAAACTTTTCACATGAGTCTTAGCCGTGCCTCTCGACGCACCCTGCTCGCCGTCGGAGCCGTGACGACCGCCCTCGTCCTCTCGGCCTGCAGCTCGGACACCAATGGCAAGTCCGGGGGCGGTGGCGACACCGGGTTCGTGACCAACACGGGCGGTGTCTCCACCGTCGCGAAGGGCGAGCGCAAGCCGGTCTCCGACCTCGCCGGCGAGACCCTGGAGGGCAAGCGGCTCGACGTCGCCGGCCTCAAGGGCAAGGTCGTCGTCCTCAACGTCTGGGGCTCCTGGTGCCCGCCCTGCCGGGCCGAGGCACCGCATTTCGCCAAGGTCGCCAAGGAGCTCAAGCCGAAGGGCGTGGAGTTCGTGGGCATCAACACCCGCGACCCCAACAAGCAGCCCGCGCTCGCCTTCGAGGCGGACTACGGGGTGCCCTACCCGAGCCTCTACGACCCGGCCGGCAAGCTCATCGTGGGCGGCTTCCCCAAGGGCACGCTCAACCCGCAGGCCATCCCCTCCACCGTCGTCCTGGACAAGGACGGCAAGGTCGCCGCGCGCTCGCTGATGGCCCTCGACGAGGCCAAGCTCCGCTCCATGATCGACCCCTTGATCGCGGAGAAGTGAGAGAGACGACGTGAACGAGACGGTCTTCAGCGGAGCCCTTCTGCTGGCCCTGCCCATCGCCGTGCTCGGCGGTCTGGTCTCCTTCTTCTCGCCGTGCGTGCTGCCGCTCGTGCCCGGCTACCTGAGCTACGTCACCGGCGTCACCGGCACCGACCTCGCCGAGGCCCGGCGCGGCCGGATGGCCGCCGGAGCGGGCCTCTTCGTGCTCGGCTTCACCGTCGTGTTCGTCTCCGGCGGCGCGCTCTTCGGCTACTTCGGCTCCACGCTCCAGGAGTACCGGGGGACGCTCACCACGGTCCTCGGCGTGCTCATGATCCTCATGGGCGTCTTCTTCATCGGCCTCATGCCCTGGTTCACCCAGCGCGAGTTCCGCTTCCACCGCAAGCCCGTCACCGGACTGGTCGGCGCCCCGCTGCTCGGCGCGCTCTTCGGCATCGGCTGGACGCCCTGCATCGGCCCGACCCTCGCCTCCGTCACCGCGCTCGCCGCCAACGAGGCCAGCGCCGGCCGCGGGGCGCTGCTGACCGTCGCGTACTGCCTCGGCCTCGGGCTCCCGTTCATCCTCACCGCCATCGCCTTCCGCAAGGCGCTGGGGGCGTTCGGCTGGGTCAAGAAGCACTACACCTGGGTGATGCGGGCCGGCGGCGCGATGATGATCGTCACCGGTCTGCTGCTGCTCACAGGAGTGTGGGACAGCATGGTCGCCGACATGCAGGGCTGGTCCAGCGGTTTCACGGTGGGGATCTGAGGGTTTTCGACATGAGCAACACCGAAACGACGGAACAGCAGGACTCCCTCGGCGAGGCCGGGGCCCAGCTCTCCACCGCCCCCAAGGAGGAGACCGTCATCGGCGGTCCCTCCCTCGGCCCGCTCGGCTGGGTCCGCTGGTGCTGGCGCCAGCTCACCTCCATGCGGGTCGCGCTGATCCTGCTCTTCATGCTCTCGCTCGGCTCCATCCCGGGCTCCCTCATCCCGCAGACCAGCGCGGACGAGGTGAAGGTGCGCACCTTCAAGGAGGCGCACGAGACGCTCACGCCGATCTACGAGAAGCTCCAGCTCTTCGACGTCTACGGCTCGGTGTGGTTCTCCGCGATCTACATCCTGCTGTTCGTCTCGCTGATCGGCTGCATCGTGCCCCGCACCTGGCAGTTCGTCGGCCAGCTCCGCAGCCGCCCGCCGGGCGCGCCCAAGCGCCTCACCCGGCTGCCCGCGTACACGACCTGGCGCACCGAGGCCGAGCCCGAGCGGGTCCGCGAGGCCGCGCTGGCGATGCTGCGGAAGCGGCGCTACCGGGCGCACCTCGCCGGGGACGCCGTCGCCGCCGAGAAGGGCTATCTGCGCGAGGCCGGCAACCTGGTCTTCCACGTCGCCCTGATCGTCATGCTGGTGGCCTTCGCCTGGGGCGTGATGTTCAAGTCCGAGGGCGGCAAGCTGATCGTCGAGGGCGACGGCTTCTCCAACACGCTCACCCAGTACGACGACTTCAAGTCGGGCTCGCAGTTCGGCACCGACGAGCTGGAGCCGTTCAGCTTCACGCTGGACAGCTTCACCGGCACGTACGAGAAGAGCGGCCCGCAGCGCGGCACCCCGCGCACCTTCGAGGCGGCCGTGCGCTGGTCCGAGGTCGGCTCGCCGGAGAAGAAGGCGATCATCCGCGTCAACGAGCCGCTGAAGGTCGGCGACGCCAAGGTCTTCCTCATCGCCCACGGCTACGCGCCCGTCGTCACCGTCAAGGACGGCCGCGGCAAGGTCGTCTACCACGGCGCCGTGCCGCTGCTGCCGTTCGACAACAACGTCACCTCGACCGGTGCCATCAAGGTGATGGACGGCTACCGTGACAAGAACGGCAAGAAGGAGCAGCTCGGCTTCAACGCCTTCTTCGTGCCGACGTTCGCCGGCGCCGGCAAGGGCCAGATGTTCTCGCAGTTCCCGGCGCTCGACTTCCCCGTGATGGCCGTCACCGGCTACCACGGCGACCTGCGCGTGGACTCCGGTCTGCCGCAGAACGTGTACCAGCTGGACACCTCCAAGATGAAGCAGTTCAAGGTCCAGGGCGGTACGGGCAGCGCCAACCGGCTGCTGCCCGGGGAGACCATGACGCTGCCGGACGGAGCGGGCTCGATCACCTTCGAGAAGGAGATCAAGGAGTGGGCCAGCTTCTCCATCACCCAGCAGCCGGGCAACGGCCTCGCCCTCGCGGGCGCGGTCGCCGCGATCCTCGGCCTGAGCGGCTCGCTGTTCATCCAGCGCCGCCGGGTCTGGGTGCGGGCCGTCCGGGGCGAGGACGGCGTCACCGTCGTCGAGATGGCAGGTCTTGGCCGGAGCGAGTCCGCCAAGCTGCCCGAGGAGCTGGCCGAGCTCGCGGTCACGCTCACCACCGAGGCGCCGACCGCGCCGGAACCCACCTCCGAAGAACCTGCCGAAGGGGCTGAGAAGTGAATCTCGCCGCCACCACCAACGAGAGCATGGCGCAGCTGAGCAACACGCTCATCTACTCCTCGATGGCCGTCTACACCCTGGCCTTCCTGCTCTACATCGCCGAGTGGGTGCTCGGCAGCCGCAGCAAGGTGGCCCGCACGGCCGCCGCGCTGACCGGGCCCGAGGCGGCCGGGAAGGCCCCGTCGGTCACCGTGCAGTCGGCGGCGGGCGGCACCGCCGTCATCGACCGCCCGAAGGTCGTCGTCCGCTCGGCGGCCGGCACCCGGGACGTGCCGGACGGCCCCGGCGCGGCCGGCGGCACCGTCAAGGGCGACCTGTACGGCCGGATGGCGATCTCGCTGACCGTGCTCGCCTTCGCGATCCAGGCGACCAGCGTCGTCGTCCGGGCGCTGGCCGTGCAGCGGGCCCCCTGGGGCAACATGTACGAGTTCTCCACCACCTTCTCCACGGTGGCGGTCGGCGCGTTCCTCGGCTTCATGGCGGCGAAGAAGAACGTCCGCTGGATCGGCCTCCCGCTGGTCACCGTCGTCCTCCTGGACCTCGGCCTGGCCACCACGGTGCTGTACACCTCCAGCGACCAGCTCGTGCCCGCGCTGCACTCGTACTGGATGTGGATCCACGTCTCCACCGCGATCATCTGCGGCGCGGTCCTCTTCCTGGGCGCCGTCGCCACGGCGGCGTACCTGCTGCGCGACTCGTACGAGAACAAGCTGGCGAACGGCGGCAAGCCGAGCGCCTTCACCGCCTCGGTGATGGAGCGGCTGCCCTCCGCGGCGACCCTGGACAAGTTCGCGTACCGGGTCAACGCGGCGATCTTCCCGCTGTGGACCTTCACGATCATCGCCGGCGCGATCTGGGCCGGCGACGCGTGGGGCCGCTACTGGGGCTGGGACGCCAAGGAGGTCTGGGCCTTCATCACCTGGGTCGGCTACGCCGCCTACCTGCACGCGCGGGCGACCGCCGGCTGGAAGGGCCGCAAGGCCGCGTACATCGCGCTCATCGCCTTCGGCTGCTTCCTGTTCAACTACTACGGCGTGAACATCTTCGTCACCAGCAAGCACTCCTACGCGGGCGTCTGATCAGCCCGCCTGGGGCGGCAGACAGGCCGGGGCCGGAGGCTTGCCCTCCGGCCAGGCGATCGCCACGAAGCGCTGGCTGCCGTCCTGGGCGAGCTCGACGATCGGGACCGCCTTGTTGTACGGATTGCCGTAGTTGTCCAGGCAGATCCAGCCGCTGGCGCCCTCCACCCGCAGCGAGCCCTTCACCTGCGGCCACTGCGAGACGACGTCGGCGAGCTCGGGGTAGGCGGCCTTGTCCGGGGTCGCCTGCCGGATCGCGTGGACGGCCGTCGCCATCGCGTCGTACGCGATGATCGCCTGCCCGTCGGCCAGCGCCACCGGCTTCGCGGAGGCGCGCGCGACGTCGCCGGCGAAGGTCTGGTACGCGACGGCCGAACCGCCCGTCGCCGGGACCGGGCGGCCGGGCGCGGGGCGCCAGGCGTCCGGGTGCGCGAGCGCCGCGTAGCGCACGGTCAGCCGGCCCTTGAGGGCGGCGCGGTTGAGCAGCGCGTCGGCGCCCAGGTACGAGCCCTCGTCGCCGGTCAGGATGGTGAACGGGCGCTCGGCGCAGCCGCGGGCCCCCAGCGCGTTGATGAACTGGCGCAGCTGGGTGTGGCGTCCGGCGAAGAAGACCGTCTCGGCGCGGGTGTCGCAGATGAGATGGGTGATCTGCCGGAAGGTGTTGGCGGTGGTGCCCTCGTCGGTCGGGTCGGGCGGCGAGGTGAAGAGCTGCGGCTCGTAGGGGGCGCCCTTGAGGGAGGCGGCGAACGCCGCCTTCAGGGTGTCGGTGTAGTGGTCGCCGGTGCGGGTGTCCTCGACGAGCAGCGCCTTGGCGGCGTTCACCCGGCCGAAGTGGGCCAGCGCCCTGGCCTCGTCGCTGTTGGTGGGGGAGACCCGGGCCAGTCCGGGGTAGCGGTTGGCGCCGGGCCCGTTGGCGATGTCGTCGGCGGTGATGGTGGTGCCGACGACGGCGATGCCGGCGCCGGTCAGCGCCGCCACCGCCTCGCGTATCTCGGTGGAGGAGGTGGCGACGCCGGTGACCGCGCGCAGCCGGTCGGGGGCCCCGGTCATGAGCTTGAGCCGGCCGACGGCGTCCGCCCAGTAGGAGTTGCCCTTGCCGGTGTTGGCGAGGACCAGCCGGATCTTCGGGGTCTCGCTGTTGGACTCGTGGTTGGCCCGGAACTGGAGGGCGTAGGCGCCCTGGAGCTCGTGCAGCACCTTGGTCCGCATCCCGGGGTCGGTCGAGGTCAGCGGGAGCAGGACGGCGACGGTGGCGTACGTGTCGGGCTTGAGGGTCTCGTTCTCGCGCCGGATCAGCCCGGCGACCTCGCCGAGTTCGGCGACGCCGAAGGCGTAGCCGTCGCCGTTGACGCCGACGCACTCGTCGGAGCCGTCCGGGCGGGCGACACCGGCCGCGCAGGAACGGTCCTCCGGGGTGAGCCAGGACTTGATCCCGTAGCCCAGGGGCACGCCGAGGACGACCAGCGCGACCAGCAGGGCGACCAGCTTCTGTCTCGGGGTGTAGAGGTAACGGTTGCGCAGCCGGTGGGCCATGGCCTCAGACTCCGTCCTCGCGGCCGGGCGGCAGCGACAGGCGCCGCCAGGCGTGAATGTCGCGCGGCCAGTGCGTGGCCGCGTCCCACAGCGGGCTGTTGCCGGTCAGATGGCGCCCCGAGAGATGGCGCAGCTCGTGCGCCAGCTTCTCGGTGACACCGTCGTCCGGCAGGGCGAGCGGATCGGTGAGCAGCCATACGGCGTGCAGCAGGCGCCGTACGGACAGGTGGAGTTCGGTGGTGTCGGTGTCGAGCCCGGCGGGCAGCCGGTCCGGGATCCGCCGCCCCAGCGCGGCGTCCCGGCGCGGATCGGGGCCCTCGGCCCCCGTGTCGCGCGGCCGGGGCGCGGAGGCGATGAACCGCAGCCGCCCCAGCCAGCCCACCACGTCGGGCTCGTGGAAGGTGGCCCGCAGATGGGTCACGGCGTCCTCGACCCGGCCCAGGGCGAGCTCGTGGTGGAGCCGGTAGGGCAGGACGGCGGCCGTGTCGTAGTGCCGGTGCAGGGTCTCGTGGACCGCGCGCCAGGCCCCGTGCCGGGGGTCCCCGTCGGCGAAGCGCAGCCGGTGCAGCAGCAGGGCGCGCAGCAGCGGGTCGGCGATGAAGTGCTCGGGCCCCTCCGGCCAGTCCTCGGCGCGCAGCTGGTCGCGGACCCGCAGCGCCATGTCGCCGTCGCGGGACTCGGTGTGCAGCCGGGTCCGGGCGAGCAGCCGGGCCGAGCCCTCGTCGTGGGCGGCGGCCAGCACGGTGAAGGGCTCCAGGCGCGGCTGCGGGAGCAGCGCGGCGAGCAGCGCCGGGGCGACCGGCACCGGGTGGGCGTCCTCGCGCAGCTCGACGTCCAGGTCGAGCAGGTCGCCGGGGGTGAGGTGGGGCCGCCGGGCGCGCGGGGTCTCGGCGGCGGCCTGCCCGAGCAGGGCCACCCCGAGCGGCCGGCCGCCGGTCAGCCGGTGCACGCCCCGGGCCAGGTCGGCGGGGGCGAGCCCGGAGGGGTCGAGCCGGTCGAAGGCGGCCTGGGTCTGGGCGGCGGACAGCGGGGTGAGCTCGACGGCGAGGATGCCGGAGGTGATGTCGCCGGCGCGCTCGCAGCGCGCCTGCCGGGTGGTCTCGGGCAGCCGCAGGCGGCGGGCGTGCCGCAGCCCCTCGTGCCGGGCGACCCGGGAGGCGGCGAAGACGATCACCTTGTCGCGGCGGCCGTCGTGGCGGGCCCGCAGGACCGGCTCGATGAGGAGGCGGCCGAGGTCGGTGTGGGCGTTGTCGAGGAGCAGCACGGGCCGGCCGCGCCGGGTGCCGACCCGGGTGAGCCCCTTGTACGCCTGGCCGAGGTCCTCGACGAGGGCGCCGACGAGGAAGCCCTCGGCCTCCCGGCGGCGCCGGCCGCCCGCCGCGAAGTCGATCGCGAGCTGCTGGAGCCCGGCCTTGCCGCGCCCGCCCGCGTTGCGGTAGCTCCCGTACCAGCCCTCGGACCGCTGGTGGGCGCGCCCGAACACGTCCTCCAGGACGGTCTCCACGGTGGCCTCGGCGAGCAGTCCGGCCATCGGGACGGCGGCGTCGGCGAAGGTCGCGGCCAGCTTGGTGAGGACCTTGGTGACCCAGTTGGCGGCGGCGCCCTTGGTGGCGTCCACGGTGGAGAGCACCGGGCCGAGCCGCTGGAGGTCGCGCTGGGCCCGCTCCTCGTCCTCGTGGCTCCAGCTGAGGGAGGCGACCGCGACCAGCCCCAGCGACAGGCGCGGGAACTGCACGGACTTCGCGCCGGTCACCCGCGGCGACAGCTGCACGGCGAGCTCGGCCAGCGCGCCGGTGAGCTCGGTCCAGCCGGGCCCGTGGTCGGCGGGCCGCTCGATCCGGGCGCAGTCGACCATCGCGAGCGGGGTGGCGCCCTTGTAGGTGGAGCGGAGCTGCTTGAGCAGGGCGGTCTTGCCCATGCCGCGCCCGCCGGTGAAGACGACGACGGGCGGGTCCTCGCCATGCTCGTAGGGCACCCGGGCGAAGTCCCGGCCGCGGAGCCCGATGAGCCGCGCCGCGAGTCCCGTGTCGTGGAACACCGCCTCGCGACCGTAGAGGACTCTGTCCACCCGCCACCCCCGCATCCCACCAGACGTGCCCCGTCACATCCTCAAGTCCAGGATATCGAGCGGGTGTTGGGAAACGCGTACGGTTTGCGTCCCGGCTCTCCCCCGATTTCCGGACCGGCCGGGAGCCTCAGCCCTCGCCGACGTTCTCGCCGATGTCCTCGCCGGTGTCCTCGCCGATGTCCTCGTGCCACAGCCCGGGTTCCCGCGCCACGAACTCCCGCAGCAGCGCCTCGCACCCGGGGTCGTCGAGCAGCACGATCTCCACTCCGTGCGCCGCGAGCCACTCCCGGCCGCCCGGGAAGGTCCGCGCCTCGCCGATCACCACCCGCGAGATCCCGAACTGCCGCACCAGGCCGGAGCAGTACCAGCACGGCGCCAGCGTGGTCACCATCGTCGTCCCCCGGTACGAGCGCTGCCGCCCCGCCGCGCGGAACGCCTCGGTCTCGGCGTGCGCCGAGGGGTCCCCGTCCTGCACCCGCCGGTTCCGCCCCCGCCCGAGCAGCCCGCCGTCGGCCCCGTACAGGGCGGCCCCGATCGGGATCCCGCCCTCGGCGAACCCGCCGCGCGCCTCGTCGGCCGCGACGGCCAGCCACTCCCGGGCCCGTTCCCTGTCCATACGGGGAGGCTTCCCCGTACGGGGGCGCCTCTCACGCCCCCGGGCGGGGGCGGCCCCCCATCGGCGGCCCCGATGGGCCCATCGGCAGGACGCCCCGCCGGCCCGTGGACCGGGGCGGGCGGGCGTTCGTAGCGTCGGCGGCATGAGAAACGAGACCAGGGGAACCCTCGAACTGACCCTCGCCATGGTGCTCTCCGGCACCCTCGGGATCTTCGTCGTCGAGTCGGGGGCCTCGCCCTTCACCGTGGTGTTCTTCCGCTGCCTGTTCGGCGCCCTCGCGCTCGGCGCCTACAGCCTGGCCCGCGGCTTCCTCACCGGGCACGGCCTCACCCCGCGGACCCTGGGGCTCGCCGCCCTCGCCGGGGTGTTCGTCGTGCTGAACTGGGTGCTGCTCTTCGAGGCGTACGAGGCCACCTCGATCTCCTTCGCCACCGTCGTCTACCACACCCAGCCGTTCTTCCTGGTGCTGCTCGGCGCCGTCGTGCTGCGGGAGCGGATCCGCGCGGCGCAGCTCGGCTGGCTCGGCGTCGCCTTCGCCGGGCTCGTGCTCGTCTCCGGGGTGCGGCCCGGGGACACCGCCTCGCTCGCCGGGCTCGGCCTCGCGCTGGCCGCCGCCGTGCTCTACGCGGCGGCGACCGTGGTGACCAAGCGGATCACCGGCGTCCGCCCGCATCTGATCGCCCTCGTCCAGGTCGCCGTCGGCATCCCGCTGCTGCTGCCCTTCGCCGACTTCGGCGAGGCCGCGGGGCTCGGGACCGGCTGGGGCTGGCTCGCCGGGCTCGGGCTGATCCACACCGGGGTGATGTACGTGCTCATGTACGCGGCCTACGCCAAGCTGCCGACCGCCCGGATCGCGGTCCTCGCCTTCGTCTACCCGGCCGTCGCGATGCTCGCGGACTGGCTCGCGTACGGGCACCACATCGGCCTCGTGCAGGCGCTCGGCGTCCCGCTGATCGTGCTCGCCGGGCTCAGGGTGACTCGGCCACGAGCCGCCGCGCCCGCTCCACGAACAGGCGCGCGTGCGGCGGCAGCCGCTTCCCCCGCCGCCACGCGATCTGCGTGAACAGCGTGAACGGCGGCTCCCAGTCGAGCGCCGTCAGCTCCCCGGCCGCCAGCTCCGCGGCGACGACGATCCGGGGCAGCAGCGCGATCCCGAGGCCCGCGGCCACGCCCCGCTTCGACGCCTCGATCGTGCCGAACTCCAGGAACCCCGGCGACCAGGGCCGCAGCTCCGCCTCGAACAGGTCCCGGTAGGCGCAGCCCGGCTCGGTGCCGACCAGGGCCGCCGCCGCGAGGTCCGCCGACGTCAGCCCGGCCCGCCCGGCCAGCGGGTGCCCGGGGGCGGCGACCAGCACCAGCGGCTCCTCGCCGAGCACCTCGCTCTCCAGGCCCTCGTGGACGGTCTCCCGCTCCAGCAGGAACCCCAGGTCGTACGTGCCGTCCCGCAGGGCCCGCCGGTTGGCGTCGCCGAGGGTGGGGCGCAGGCTCAGCCGCACCCCGGGGTAGCGGTGGTGGAAGAGCTCAAGCAGCGGCGGCAGCCGGTAGGAGGTGAGCGACTCCACGGTGCCGAGCGCGAGGGTGCCGGAGGGCTCGCCCGCCGCCGTGACCGCGGCGCGGGCCTCCTCGGTGAGCTCGATGAGCTGCCGGGCGTACGGCACCAGGCGCTCGCCGGCCTCGGTGAGCCGGATGCGGGAGCCGAGCCGCTCGAAGAGCTCGACACCAAGGGAGGACTCCAGGGCGCGGATCTGGGCGGTGACGCTGGACTGCGCGTAGGCCAGCTCGGCCGCGGCGCGGGTGAAGGAGAGGACGGTGGCGACCTTCTCGAAGGTGACCAGGAGCCGGGGCTCCATCAGCCCTCGGCGTCCTCGCCGCGCTCCCGCTTGCGCAGCTCCTCCTCGCGGCGGCGCAGGTCGGCCTCCCAGTCCCGCAGGTGCGCGTCGTCGTCGGCCTTCCCGGCCTCGTCGCTCTCCTCCGGCCTGCCCGGCTTGCCCGGCTTCTCGTCGCGGAGCGACTTCAGGAACTCGGGGTTGTCGTCGGGGGCGACCCAGCCGCCGCCGGAGCGGCCCGCGGCGGTCCGGCGGCGCTTGCCCGCGGCGAACCAGACGACCGGGCCGACGATCCAGAAGAGCAGGATGATGATGACCCAGACCACCTTGGGCAGGTGCTTGGTGTCTTCCTCCGACGTGTTCAGGCAGTCGATGAAGGCGTAGATCGTCAGCGCCAGCGGCAGGATGAACATCAACGCCCTGAGCATGTGGGACAGCCCCCTGGAAGCAGCGGCGGAGCGTGTTCGACGGCCCCGGTGACACAGCCAGCCTAGCCGGTGCCCGATACTTGCCCGTATGGCTTACGACGATCTCCGCTCGCTGCTCAGGGCGCTGGAGCGCGAAGGCGACCTCAAGCGCATCAAGGCCGAAGTCGACCCGTACCTGGAGGTCGGGGAGATCGTCGACCGGGTGAACAAGGCGGGAGGCCCGGCGCTGCTGTTCGAGAACGTGAAGGGCTCCGCCATGCCCCTCGCGATGAACGTCTTCGGCACCGACCGCCGCCTCCTCAAGGCCCTCGGCCTCAAGTCGTACGAGGAGATCTCCGAGAAGATCGGCGGGCTGCTCAAGCCGGAGCTGCCGCACGGCTTCGTCGGGGTCCGGGAGGCGTTCGGCAAGCTGGGCTCGATGGTCCACGTGCCGCCGAAGAAGGTGAAGGACGCCCCGGTCCAGGAGGTGGTCCTGACCGGCGACGACGTCGACCTCGACCTGCTGCCGGCGCTGTTCACCTGGCCCAAGGACGGCGGCTCCTTCTTCAACCTGGGCCTCACCCACACCAAGCACCCCGAGACCGGCGTGCGCAACCTGGGCCTCTACCGCCTCCAGCGGCACGACAAGCGCACCATCGGGATGCACTGGCAGATCCACAAGGACAGCCGCAACCACTACGCGGTCGCCGCCGCGAAGGGCGAGCGGCTGCCGGTCGCGATCGCCTTCGGCTGCCCGCCGGCCGTGACGTACGCCTCGACGGCGCCGCTGCCCGGCGACATCGACGAGTACCTGTTCGCCGGCTTCGTGCAGGGCAAGCGGATCGAGATGGTCGACTGCAAGACCGTCCCGCTCCAGGTCCCCGCGCAGGCGGAGGTCGTGATCGAGGGCTGGCTGGAGCCGGGCGAGATGCTGCCCGAGGGCCCGTTCGGCGACCACACCGGCTTCTACACGCCGCAGGAGCCCTTCCCGGCGCTGAAGATCGACTGCGTCACGATGCGGAAGCGCCCGCTGATCCAGTCGATCGTGGTCGGCCGCCCGCCGACCGAGGACGGCCCGCTGGGCCGGGCGACGGAGCGTTTCTTCCTGCCGCTCCTCAAGATCATCGTCCCGGACATCGTGGACTACCACCTGCCGGAGTCGGGCGGCTTCCACAACTGCGCGATCGTCTCGATCGACAAGAAGTACCCGAAGCACGCGCAGAAGGTCATGCACGCCATCTGGGGCGCGCACATGATGTCGCTGACCAAGCTGATCATCGTGGTCGACAAGGACTGTGACGTGCACGACCTGCACGAGGTCTCCTGGCGGGCCCTCGGCAACACCGACTACGCCCGCGACCTGACCGTCGTCGAGGGCCCCGTCGACCACCTCGACCACGCCTCCTACCAGCAGTTCTGGGGCGGCAAGGCGGGCATCGACGCCACGAAGAAGCTGCCCGAGGAGGGCTACACCCGCGACGGCGGCTGGCCCGACATGGTCGAGTCGGACCCGGCGACGGCGGCCCTGGTGGACCGCCGCTGGAAGGAGTACGGGCTGTGACCACCGCCGCGGTCCCGGGAGCCCAGCCGGGGCGGACGAAAGCCTTCCTGCGGCTGGTGATGATCGAGCACTCGGTCTTCGCGCTGCCCTTCGCGTACATCGCCTCGCTCACCGCCATGTACCAGCTGGACCGGGAGATCCACTGGTGGACCCTGTTCCTGGTGACGGTCTGCATGGTGGGGCTGCGCACCTTCGCGATGGCCTGCAACCGGATCATCGACCGGGAGATCGACGCCCGCAATCCGCGCACCGCGGGCCGCGAGCTGGTCACCGGCGCGGTCTCGGTGCGCTCGGCGTGGACCGGCGCGGGTGTCGCCGTCGTGGTCTTCCTGGGCGCCGCGGCCCTGCTCAACCCGCTCTGCCTGGCGCTCGCGCCGCTCGCCGTGATCCCGATGGTGGTCTATCCGTACGGCAAGCGGTTCACCAACTTCCCGCACGCGATCCTGGGCCTGGCCCAGTCGATCGGCCCGATCGGCGCCTGGCTCGCCGTCAGCGGGGAGTGGTCCTGGGACGCGGTCATCCTGGGGCTCGCGGTCGGCATCTGGATCGGCGGCTTCGACCTGATCTTCGCCTGCCAGGACGTGCAGGCGGACCGCGCCCACGGCGTGCTGTCCGTCCCGGCGCGCTTCGGCATCCCCGCCGCCCTGTGGGGCGCCCGGGCCTCCGCCGTGGTGACCACGGGCCTGCTGGTCTGGTACGCGCTGGCCACCGACGCGGGCGTGTTCTTCTGGGCCGGCCTGGTGATCGTCGCGGCGGCGTTCTGCTACGAGCACTCGATCGTCAAGCCGCACGACCTGTCCCGCCTGAACCGGGCCTTCTTCACCACCAACGGCTTCATCGGCGTCTGCCTGTTCGTGTGCGCGCTGCTCGACCTGCTGGTGCGCGGGCTGTCCCTGTAAGGGGCGGCTAGGCTCGTCCGCGTGGAGCAGGTGAACAAGCAGCAGCGTCGTCCGTGGGTCGTCGGGGTGTCGGGGGCGTCGGGGACGCCGTACGCCGCCGCCGTGCTGCGAGGGCTCCTCGCGGCCGGGGAGAGCGTGGACCTGGTCGTCTCGCGGGCCTCGCGGCTGACGCTGCTCGACGAGACGGGGCTCGCCTTCCGGGACGCGCGCTGGCGCGAGGACCTGGCGGCCTGGCTGGCCCGGGGGGCGGACGGGAAGCCCGACACGTTCGCGCTGCCCGACGGGGCGCTGGACGACGTGCGGTACTGGCCGGCCGGGGACCTGGCGGCGGGGCCGTCCTCCGGCTCGTACGCCGTGAAGGGGATGCTGATCGTGCCGGCGTCGACGGCCGCGGTGGCGGGGGTCGCGCTCGGGCTCTCGAAGGACCTGCTGCAGCGGGTCGCGAGCGTGACGCTCAAGGAGCGGCGCCCGCTGGTCGTCGCGGTGCGGGAGACCCCGCTGAACGGACAGACCCTCCGGCACATGGTGACGCTGGACGAGGCGGGCGCCGTGGTGCTGCCCGCCTCTCCGGCGTTCTACGCGGGGGCGACGCACATCCAGGATCTGGTGGACTTCGTCGCCGGGCGGGTACTGGACGCGGCGGGAGTCCCGCACGCGTTGTACCGCCGTTGGGAGGGAGAGCTCGGTGGAGCCCTCCGTCCCGCTGATTAGCGCTTCTTGGCGCGCTTCTTCGCGGCGCGCTTCGAGGCGGGGTTCGACTGGTGGGCACGCGAGCGGTTGGCCATCTCCTGCAGCTCGCGCATACGGGCGTAGGCCATCTCGATCGTGTACACGGTGATCACCACTCCTGAAAGATCGTCTTTGATCCACTGAAAGATTCACAGGGTGTCGCCCCTGTGTGCCTTAGATTCTATACCTATACTCGCGGTATCGCTGGACAATGGAAGGCTTCATACCTATGGACGCCGTGGACAGGCAGCTCATCCAGGCTCTGCGCGAGAACGGCAGGGCCTCGTACGCCGAGCTCGGCCGGCTCGTCGGGCTCTCCGGCCCCTCCGTCACCGACCGCATCAACCGCCTCGAGGCCGCCGGGGTCATCACCGGCTACCGCGCCACCGTCGACGCCGCCTCGCTCGGCCTCGGCGTCACCGCCCTCATCGGCATCTCGCTCTCCGACGCCGCCGACCACGAGGACGTGGCCCGCCGGCTGAAGGACCTGGCCGAGATCGAGGACTGCTGGTTCATCGCCGGCGACGACTCCTTCATGCTCAAGGTCCGCGGCAGCGACGTGGACGGCCTGGAGAAGACGATCCGCCGGCTCAGCGGCACCAAGGGCGTCTCGCGGACCCGTACCACGATCGTGCTGTCCACGAAGTGGGAGAACCGGGTCGGGGACCTGCCGGAAGAGGGCTGACGCGCAGCGGCATGGGGGCACCTCCCGCCCGAAGGGTGGGGGAGTACGGTTGGCACGCCTGGTTTCGAAGAAAGCAAAGGGAGGCGACCGTATGGACGCGGGGCTCAAGCGGGAGCTGGAGCAGAAGGTCCTCGCCGGTGAGCGGCTGAGCCGTGAGGACGGCATCGCGCTGTACGCGTCGGACGATCTCGCCTGGCTCGGCGGGCTGGCCCACGAGGTCAGGACCCGCAAGAACGGCGACGTGGTGCACTTCAACGTGAACCGTCATCTGAACATGACGAACGTGTGCACCGCCTCCTGCGCCTACTGCTCCTTCCAGCGCAAGCCGGGGGAGAAGGACGCGTACACCATGCGCATCGAGGAGGCCGTGCGCCTCGCGAAGGCGATGGAGAACGAGAACCTCACCGAGCTGCACATCGTCAACGGGCTGCACCCCAGCCTGCCCTGGCGCTACTACCCGCGCTCGCTCTCCGAGCTGAAGAAGGCGCTGCCGGACGTCTCGCTGAAGGCGTTCACCGCGACCGAGATCCACCACTTCGAGACCATCTCGGGCCTGTCGGCCTCCGAGATCCTCGACGAGCTGATCGAGGCCGGTCTGGAGTCGCTGACCGGCGGCGGCGCCGAGATCTTCGACTGGGAGGTCCGGCAGCACATCGTGGACCACCGCACCCACTGGGAGGACTGGTCCCGGATCCACCGGCTCGCGCACGAGAAGGGGCTCAAGACCCCGGCGACGATGCTCTACGGGCACATCGAGGAGCCGCGCCACCGCGTGGACCACGTGCTGCGGCTGCGCGAGCTCCAGGACGAGACCGGCGGCTTCCAGGTCTTCATCCCGCTGCGGTACCAGCACGACTTCGTGGACATGAAGGACGGCAAGGTCCGCAACAAGCTCCAGGCGCGGACGACGATGGCGACGGGCGCCGAGGCCCTGAAGACCTTCGCGGTCTCCCGGCTGCTCTTCGACAACGTGCCGCACGTCAAGGTCTTCTGGGTGATGCACGGCGTCCAGACCGCGCAGCTCGCGCTGCAGCACGGCGCGGACGACATGGACGGCTCGGTCGTCGAGTACAAGATCACGCACGACGCCGACAACTACGGCACCCCGAACAAGCTGGGCCGCGAGGACCTGCTGGAGCTCATCCGGGACGCCGGTTTCCGGCCGGTGGAGCGCAACACGCGCTACGAGATCATCCGGGAGTACCCGGGCCCGGACGCCGAGCTCCGCGAGGCCCCGCAGCCGATGCGCTTCTGACCCGGGCTCAGCCCAGCGGCAGCAGCATGACGACGTCGTCGCGGTCGTCGCCCGGGGCCACCCGGATGGCGCCCGGGACGCGGCCCACCTCCTTGTAGCCGGCGCGCGCGTAGAAGGCTTCGAGCCCCATGCCGCCCCGGCAGGTGAGCCGGATCGCCTCGACGTGCCCGAAGCCCTCGGCGGTGCGGGCCGTGTGCTCGACGGCGGCCATCAGCTCGCGCCCGTACCCCCGGCCCTGGTGCCGGGGGTGCACCATCACCGTGTACAGCCACACCCAGTGCGTCATCAGGGGGTGGCTGTTGTGCGTGAAGAAGGCGGTCGCGGCGACCTTCCCGGCCGCGTCGCGGCCGACCAGCAGCCGGGTGGTGCCCCGCGCCATCCCGGTCAGGTGGTTCAGCAGCGCGGGCCGGATGTCCTCCGGGGTCACGGGCGGCACGAAGCCGACCGAGCCGCCCGCGTTGGAGACGTCCGCCCAGAGGGCGAGCACCTCGTCGCGGAGCTCGGGCCCGACGGCGGGGTCCATGTCGAAAGTAAGGCTCATGAGCGCAGAGTATCCCTTACTTATCCCGTGCTTAGTAGAGCGCTCAAGGACTTCTGACCTTCGTACGTCCGATTCGGGACGTTCGCCCGTCGGCGCCGGATAAGGGGCGGAGTAGTTTGTGAATGTATTCACGAGCTCCGCTCCGGGGCCCCTGAACAGGGAAGAAGGGCTGTAGTCATGGCTGTCCACACGCCGGAACGTCACACTGTCCGCGGCACCGCCGGCCGACCGGGAAGCCAGGACGACGTGCTCGTCCGCTCGGGCCCGACCCGCGCGCTGCTCGCCACCGCCCGCGTCCTCGTCGGCTTCTACTTCCTGTGGCCGTTCCTGGACAAGGCGTTCGGCCTCGGCAAGTCGACCCCGTCGGCCGGTGCCTGGATCAACGGCGGGCACCCCACCGAGGGCTTCCTGCTGCACGGCACCCAGGGCCCCTTCGCCCACGTCTTCGACTCGGTCGCCGGCGCCTGGTGGCTGGACACCCTCTTCATGCTCGGCCTGCTCGGCGTCGGCCTCGCGATGATCCTCGGCATCGGGATGCGCGTCGCCGCCGTCTCGGGAACGCTGATGATGGGCTTCATGTGGCTGGTCACCCTCTGGCCCGGCAGCAACCCCTTCATGGACGACCACTGGATGATCGCCCTGGTCCTGCTCATCACCGCCGCCACCGGCGCGGGGAGCTACTACGGCCTCGGCGGCTGGTGGGCCCAGCAGCGCCTGGTCCGCGAGCACCGCTGGCTGATCTGAGCCGCACCGGTCCACACCTGACCCCGGTCCCGACGAGCGTCCCTCCCCGTGCTTCACTGGAGGGACGCTCGTCCGGTATGGGAGGGAACATTCATGCTCCGCTACACCCTGATGCGCCTCGGCATCTTCGCCGGCAGCTTCCTCGCGCTCTGGGGCCTGGTCTACGTCGGCGTCCTGCCGCGCGGCCTCGGCGACTCCAACCTGCTGTGGGTCCTGCTGCTCGCGGTGGTCGTCTCCGCCCCGCTGAGCTTCGTGCTGCTGCGCAAGGTCCGCGACGAGGCGAGCGCCGAGATCGTCGAGAAGGTCGACCGCGGCAAGGCCCGCCTCGCGGCCAACCGGTCCCAGGAGGACGCGCTCTGACCCGTGCCCCGCGCGGCATAAGAGCCGCGTAAGGTACCTCACATCCTCGCCCCGGGCGGGAGCTTCCAAGGCTCCTGCCTGGGGTTTTCTGTGTTTCCAAGGGATCCGGGGCGCGCTTACCCCAAAGAACCCCTTTGAGGATCTCAAAGTTCAAGTGTTAACGTGTTCGACATGAAGACAGCAGTGCGCCACCTCCATGCCGCGAGCACCCCGCTCGTGGCGCGCCTGCATGTCGACCTGTGCCGCTGTATGTCCGCGGTCTGTTGCCGCTAGGTCCGAACCCGGCATCATGCAGCGGTCCGCGCGTCGAGCGCGGTTGCCGCACCCCCGTCCCCGTATTTCCCGATACGCACCGCTGGAGTGTGTCCGTGTCCGCGTCCTCGTCCGCGCCCGTGGCGAAGTCCCGCATACCCAAGGTCCCGTTCTGGGCCCAGATCGTCGCCGGTCTCGTCATCGGCGTCCTGCTCGGCTGGCTCGCCCGCAGCCAGGACATCTCCTGGCTGAAGGAGACCCTGACCCAGGTCGGCGGCATCTTCGTCCAGCTCCTCAAGCTGGCCGTCGCCCCGCTCGTCTTCTTCGCGATCCTGGTGTCCATCACCAACCTCCGCAAGGTCAACAACGCGGCCCGGCTGGCCGCCCAGACCCTGCTCTGGTTCATGATCACCTCGCTGATCGCGGTCGGCATCGGCCTCGCCATCGGCCTGCTCACCAACCCCGGCGCGGGCACCGGCCTCACGCCGAAGGACGGCAAGCTCCCCGAGCACCAGGGCAGCTGGATCGACTTCCTCACCGGCATCATCCCGACGGACGTCATCACGCCCTTCACCGAGCTGAACGTCCTCCAGATCGTCTTCATGGCCGCCGTCGCCGGCATCGCCGCCCTGAAGCTCGGCGCGAAGGCCCAGCCGATCCTGTCGCTCTCCGAGTCGATCCTGGAGCTGCTCCAGAAGGCCCTGTGGTGGGTCATCCGGCTCGCCCCGATCGGCACCGCCGGTCTCATCGGCAAGGCGATCGTGAACTACGGCTGGGACCTGCTCGGCAAGTACGCCACCTTCACCGCCGACGTCTACATCGGCTGCGCCCTGGTCATGTTCGGCGTCTACCCGCTGCTCCTCGCGACCGTCGCCAAGGTCAACCCGCTGCAGTTCTACAAGGGCGCCTGGCCCGCCATCCAGCTCGCCTTCGTCTCCCGCTCCTCGGTCGGCACCATGCCGGTCACCCAGCGGGTCACCGAGCGCCTCGGCGTCCCGAAGGAGTACGCCTCCTTCTCCGTGCCGTTCGGCGCCACCACCAAGATGGACGGCTGCGCCGCGATCTACCCGGCGCTCGCCGCGATCTTCATCGCGCAGATCTTCGACGTGCAGCTCGGCGTCAAGGAGTACCTGCTGATCGCCTTCGTCTCGGTCATCGGCTCGGCGGCCACCGCCGGTCTCACCGGCGCGACGGTCATGCTGACCCTGACCCTCTCCACCCTCGGCCTCCCGCTGGAGGGCGTCGGCCTGCTGATGGCGATCGACCCGATCCTCGACATGATCCGCACCGCCACCAACGTCGCCGGCCAGGCGCTCGTCCCGGTGCTCGTGTCCTCCCGCGAGAAGATCCTCGACCTCGCCAAGTACAACTCGGCCTCGGCCTCCCCGGTCGACGACCTCGTCGACGCGCGCGAGGCGGAGCAGAAGGTCGCGGTTCCCGCCGCCGCCTAGTCCGGCCGCGGCACGAGACGAGGCCCGTACCCCGAAGGGGGTGCGGGCCTCGTCGTGTTTCCGCCGGTCAGGGGTGTGCGGGGGGCTTGTCCTCGCCGTGCGGCTCCTCCGGGTCCGGGTCCGCGGCCGGGCCCGTGCCCGGCTGTGAGTAGAGGATGTCGCGGGCCTGTTCGGCGGCCCGCATGATGCTCTCGCCGATGAAGTCGACGAAGCGCGCGATGGTCTCCAGGCGCGCGGCGGCCGGGGTGTCCGGGCCGAGGACGGCGATGCCCTGGCGGGCCGTCTCGGCGAGCTGGAGGTTGGCGCGGGCGCCCGCCACGGTGCCGTGGTACCAGACGTCGTTGTCGGCCGTGTAGCGCTCCCGGCGGCGCTCGTCGCGCTCGCGCCGGACGAGGCCCTGGGCGTCGAGGAAGGTGATGGCCTTCGACACCGACGCCGGGCTGACCTGGAGGTGCCGGGAGAGCTCGGCCGCGGTGAGGCTGCCCGAGTCGCTGGTGTAGAGCGCCATCAGCACCCGGGCCATCATCTTGGGCAGGCCCTGCGCCATGAGCAGGGTCGTGAACGTCTCCTCGTACTCCCGTACGGCCTCGGGGTCGCGCCCGTGCGCCCGCGGGGCCTCCGCCCGCCCCCGCGGCGCGGGCTGCCGGCGCTGGTGGGTGCGGCGCTCGGTGGCGCGCTGGGCGAGGTCGGCGCGGTAGGAGGTGGGGCCGCCGTTGCGCATGACCTCGCGGGTCACGGTCGAGGTGGGGCGGTCCAGGCGCCGGGCGATCTCCGCGTAGGCGAGGCCGTCGCCCAGTCCCAGCGCGATCTGCTGACGTTCCTGCTGGGTGAGTCTGCCTCCCGGCATCACGGTCTCCCTCGGTGTGCGGCCCTGCGGTGTCCGTTCGGGCTCTCTCGGGCCCTCTTTCGGGCCCTCTGTCGGCCCCAGCATAGCGTTCGCGGGTCATTCATTGCAACGAGTGGCCTCGATGACGTTGCGTTAGATCCATTCCCGGTGCAACGAAATTGCTTGCTTGAGCTGCGGTTGTTGCTTTTCTTCGCAACGAAGTCGTTGCCCAGATCTCGAACGCAACGTAGCTTTTGCGTTGTCGGAAACGCCGACGGAACGCCCCAGAGGCCCAGGAGAGACATCATGCGCAGCTTCGCCGCCACCGCCCCCGTCACCGCCCTCGTCCACATCCCCGCCGGCCGCGTGCGCCTCGTCGCCGCCGACCGCGCCGACACCACCGTCGAGGTCCGCCCGGCCGACGCCGCCAAGGGCCAGGACGTCAAGGCCGCCGAGCGGGTCGAGGTCTCCTTCGCCGACGGGATCCTCCAGGTCGCCGCCCCCGAGCCCGAGCGCAAGCTCCTCGGCTCCTCCGGCACCGTCGAGGTCACCGTCCACCTCCCGGCCGGCTCCCGGGTCGACGCCGAGGTCGCCGCCGGCGAACTGCTCGGCACCGGCCCCCTCGGCGAGGTGGTCCTGGAGACCGCCCAGGGCCCGGTCGCGCTGGAGGAGGCCGCGAGCGCCCGGATCCGCGTCCAGGACGGGCACATCACCGTCGGCCGCCTCACCGGCCCGGCCGAACTGAGCACCCGCCAGGGCGACATCACCGTCACCGAGGCCGTGCGCGGCGCGGTCGAGCTGCGCACCGAGCGCGGCGACCTGGTGATCGGCGCCGCCCCGGGCGTCTCCGCCACGCTCGACGCCGGCACCGGCCACGGCCGCGTCGCCAACTCCTTCCGCAACGCCGAGGGCGCCGCCGCGGCCCTCACCGTCCGCGCCACCACCTCCTACGGCGACATCACCGCCCGCAGCAACTGACCCCGCCCGCCTCCCGAGAGACCGAAGGAGCACCACCCATGAGCGACCTCGCCATCGCGGCGCAGGGCCTGCGCAAGTCCTACGGGGACAAGCTCGTCCTCGACGGCGTCGACCTGGCCGTCCCGGCCGGCACCGTCTTCTCCCTGCTCGGCCAGAACGGCGCGGGCAAGACCACCGCCGTCAAGATCCTCTCCACCCTGATCTCCGCCGGACCCGGCAGCGGGCCGGTCCGGATCGGCGGCCACGACCTGGCCGCCGCCCCCCAGAAGGTGCGCGCCGCGATCGGCGTCACCGGGCAGTTCTCCGCCGTCGACGGGCTGATCACCGGCGAGGAGAACATGCTCCTGATGGCCGACCTGCACCACCTCTCCCGGAGCGAGGGCCGCCGGGTCGCGGCGGACCTCCTGGAGCGCTTCGACCTCACCGAGGCGGCGAAGAAGCCCGCCGCCACCTACTCCGGCGGCATGAAGCGGCGCCTGGACATCGCGATGACCCTGGTCGGCGACCCGCGGATCATCTTCCTCGACGAGCCGACGACCGGGCTCGACCCGCGCTCCCGGCACACCATGTGGCAGATTATCCGCGGGCTCGTCGCCGACGGCGTCACCGTCTTCCTCACCACCCAGTACCTGGAGGAGGCCGACGAGCTCGCCGACCGGATCGCGGTCCTGCACGACGGCCGGATCGCCGCCGAGGGCAGCGCCGAGGAGCTCAAGCGGCTCATCCCGGGCGGGCACGTCCGGCTCCGCTTCACCGACCCGGCGCTCCACCGGACCGCCGCCCTCGTCCTCGACGGGGCCGTCCGCGACGAGGAGTCGCTGACCCTCCGGGTGCCCAGCGACGGCAGCCAGCGCGCCCTGCGCCTGCTGCTCGACCGGCTGGACGCCGCCGGCATCGAGGCGGACGAGCTGACCGTGCACACCCCCGACCTCGACGACGTGTTCTTCGCCCTCACCGCCCCCGCCGCCGTTCCGGCCCCCGCCACCACCGCCACCCGCCCCGCCCCGTCCGAGGAGGACGTCCGATGAGCTCCCTCTCCCTCGCCGTGCGCGACTCGGCCACGATGCTGCGCCGCAACCTGCTGCACGCGCGCCGCTATCCGTCGCTGACGCTCAACCTGCTGCTGACGCCGATCATGCTGCTGCTGCTCTTCGTCTACATCTTCGGGGACGCGATGAGCGCGGGCCTGACCGGCGGCGTCCCGGACCGCTCCGCGTACCTCGCCTACCTCGTCCCCGGGCTGCTCCTGATGACCATCGGCAGCACCACGATCGGCACCGCGGTCTCCGTCTCCAACGACATGAGCGAGGGGATCATCGCCCGCTTCCGCACCATGGCCATCCACCGGCCGTCCGTGCTGGTCGGCCATGTCGTCGGCAGCGTGCTCCAGTCGGTGGCGAGCGTGGTCCTGGTCGGCGCCGTCGCCGTGGCCCTCGGCTTCCGGTCCGTGGACGCCACCGCCCTGGAGTGGCTGGCCGCCCTGGGGCTGCTGGTCCTGTTCTCCCTCGCGCTGACCTGGATCGCGGTCGGCATGGGCCTGGTCAGCCCCAACGCCGAGGCGGCCAGCAACAACGCGATGCCGCTGATCCTGCTGCCGCTGCTGTCCAGCGCCTTCACCCCGGTCGACTCGATGCCCGGCTGGTTCCGCCCGATCGCCGAGTACCAGCCCTTCACCCCCGCCATCGAGACCCTGCGCGGGCTGCTGCTCGGCGGCGAGATCGGCGCGAACGGCTGGCTCGCGGCGGGCTGGTGCGTGGGCCTGACGGTCCTCGGCTACGTCTGGGCGACCGCCCGGTTCAACCAGGACCCGCGGTAGGGGAGCTGTCCAAATCCCTTGCCACACCCTAGATTTACTCGGAAGTAAGGTTACCGACCGGTTCTCGACGCGCGAGGAGCCGCACGTGCCCGCCCCCCAGTCGCCGCCCGCCCCGCCCGGTCCGCCGGGCCCGCCGGCCCCCACGCTGGTCCGCGTCGACGGGACCGTACGCGAGGCGTCCGTCCCCGCCCTCGTACCGCCCGTACGGCGCGGCTCGCTCGCCGACCTGCCGTACACCACCGCCCGCGAGGAACCGGCGGCCGTGCTCTTCGCCCGCAAGCGGCCCGACGGATCCTGGGCCGACGTGACCGCCTCGGCCTTCGCGGCCGAGGTGCACTCCGTCGCCAAGGGCCTCATCGCCCAGGGGCTGCGGCCCGGCGACCGGCTCGCCCTGATGGCCCGCACCCGCTACGAGTGGACCCTGATCGACTTCGCCGCCTGGGCCGCCGGACTCGTCACCGTCCCGGTCTACCCCACCTCCTCGGCCCACCAGACCCGCTGGATCCTGGCGGACTCCGGCGCCGCCGCCTGCGTCGTCGAGGACACCGCCCAGGCCCGGCTGGTCTCCGCCGAACGGCGCGGACTCCCCGCCCTGGCCCAGCTCTGGGTGCTCGACACCGGCGCCGTCGACCAGCTCCGCAAGGCCGGGGCGCACGTCCCCGACGAGGCCGTCACCGCCCGGCGCGGACTGCTCACCCCCGAGACCCTCGCCACCCTCGTCTACACCTCCGGCACCACCGGCCGCCCCAAGGGCTGCGCGCTCACCCACGGCAACTTCCTCGCCGAGACCGACAACGCCGTCGCCCTGCTCCACCCCGTCTTCAAGGCGGCCACCGGCGAAGCCGCCGCCACCCTGCTCTTCCTGCCGCTCGCCCACGTCTTCGGCCGCGTGGTCGCCATCGGCTGCGTCCGGGCCCGGGTGACGGTCGGCCACTGCCCGTCCGTCGAGAGCGACGAACTCCTCGCCGATCTGGCCTCGTTCCGCCCGACCTTCCTCCTCGCCATCCCGTACGTCCTGGAGAAGGTCTTCCACACCGCCCGCGCCACCGCCGAACGCGCGGGCCGCGCCGCCTCCTTCGACCGCGCCGCCCGGACCGCCGAGCGGTACGGACAGGGCAGCCCCCCGCTGGCCGTGCGCGCCGCCCACGCCCTCTACGAGCCGCTGGTCTACCGCCGGATCAGGGCCGCGCTCGGCGGGCGGGTCCGGCACGTGGTGAGCGGCGGCTCGGCGCTGGGCGCGCGGCTCGCCGCCTTCTTCGCCGGGGCCGGGGTCGAGGTCTGCGAGGGGTACGGCCTGACGGAGACCACCGCCGCCGCCACCGTCACCCCGCTCGGCGCCCCCTGCCCCGGCAGCGTGGGCGCCCCGCTGCCCGGCACCGCCGTGCGGATCGCCGACGACGGGGAGATCTGGGTCAAGGGCGGGCACGTCTTCGCCGGTTACTGGGACTCCCGGCGCGGGGTCGCCCTGCCGTACACCGACCGGGGCTGGTTCCCCACCGGCGACCTGGGCGCCCTGGACGAGGCGGGGCGGCTGCGGATCACCGGCCGCAAGAAGGACGTCATCGTGACCTCCACCGGGAAGAACGTGGCCCCCGGCCCGCTGGAGGACTGGCTGCGCGCCCACCCGCTGGTCGCCCAGTGCATGGTGGTCGGCGAGGGCCGCCCGTACGTCACCGCGCTCGTCACCCTCGACCACGAGGGGCTGCTGCACTGGCGGCACATGCGCCGCAAGGACCACCTCGCCCTGTGGGAGCTGGCCGGCGACGAGGAGATCACCGCCCTGGTCCAGCGCGCCGTCGACGAGGCCAACCGGCTGGTGTCGCGGGCCGAGTCGATCCGCGCCTTCCGGGTGCTGACCCGGGAGTGGACCGAGGCGGGCGGGCACCTCACCCCCTCGCTGAAGCTGCGGCGGGGGGCGGTGCTGCGGGACTTCGCCCGGGAGATCGAGGAGATGTACGGAACGCCCCGGGTCCCTTGAGGGGGGCCCGGGGCGTTCCGTACGGCGTTCGTCGGCGTCAGCCGGTGGGTCAGCCGATGTAGTACCCGGCGAGGTCGGCGATGAGGTCGACGCTGCCGGTGTGGTTGTAGAGGGTGATCTGGCCGTCCTTCACGGGGACGACGACCAGGTTCGGGACGGTCTGGCCGGCCGTGAAGTTGAGGTTCGAGACGGACGGGCGGGCGGCGCCGTACGGGTAGGCGGAGACGAAGCCGGCCGCGGTGGGGTTGGTGACGGTGATGTTCAGGACCACGGCGGAGTACCGGGAGCCTACGGACAGACTCACGGTCTTGCCCGCGCCGACCTTGGCGGGCGTGCCGCCGAGACCGGTGCCGTCGCGGGTGTCGAGCAGGCGGCGGGGCTGCGAACCGGTGAAGACCGAGCCGACGCCCTTCTTGTAGTAGCCGGCGACGTCGGCGAGGAGGTCCACCGTGCCCGCGCGGTTGTAGAAGGTGATCTTGCCGTCCTGGACCGGGACGATGACCAGGTTGGGGACGGTCTTCCCGGCGGTGAAGTTGAGGTTCGACGCCGAGGGGCGGGCGGTGCCGGCCGGGTAGACGGAGACGAAGCTCGTCGCGGTCGGGTTGGTGGCGGTGACGTTGAGGGCCACGGCGGTGACGTCCGGCTCGGTGACGGGCAGCGTGACGGTGCCGCCCGCGCCGACCTTGCCCTTCGCGACGCCGGTGCCGTCACGGGTGTCCATGAGCCGCTTGGGCGTGACGGGCTGGTAGGCCGAGCCGCCGGTGCCCTCGGTGTAGTAACCGGCCACGTCGGCGAGCAGGTTCACCGAGCCGGAGCGGTTGTAGAAGTGCACCTTGCCGTCGACGACGGGCAGGGTGACCAGGTTGGCGCTGGTCTGGCCCGCCGTGAAGTTGAGGTTCGAGGCGGAGGTCCGCCGGGTGCCCGAGGGGTAGGCGGAGACGAAGCTGCCCGCGGTCGCGTCGGTCGCGGTGACGTTGAGGACGACCGAGGTCACGCCGGTGGCCGGGACCGGGGCGGTGCCGGTGACCTGGAGGGTGACCGTCTTGTCGGCGCCCACCTTGCCCTTCGGGACGCCGAGGCCGGAGCGGGTGTCCATGAGGCGGGTGGGGGCGACGGGGTGGTAGGTGCCGGGGAGGCTGGTGACGCCGACGTCGAAGGCCCACAGGGTGCCGTTGGCACGGAGGTCGGCGCCGGAGCCGTTCGCGGGCTTCGCGGTCAGGTGGTACGTGTACTGGCCGTCCTCGACGCCTCGGCCGAGGTCGTCGCGGCTGTCCCAGTCGACCGCGACACCGGCTCCGTTGCCGGTGGTGCCGCGGTAGGTGCGGACGGTCTTGCCGCTCGCGTTCTTGATCTCGACGGTCCAGGCGCCGACGGCCCGGGAGGCGCGCCAGCGCAGCTGGGTGGTGCCGCCGTCGTACTGGGCGGAGTGGGTGTCGAGCAGGGTGAGCGGCTGGGGGGCCACGGGCACCCGCTTGACGTGGACGGCCCGCTGGGCGTCGACGAAGGCGACGTTGGCGCCGAACTTGTCGACGGTCCAGGAGGTGCCGCGCTCGTCGGCGTCTGCCCAGGCGGGGACCTCGGCGAGGTCCGAGGTCGTGCCGGTCGTCGCGTCGGTCAGCAGCAGCTTGCGGGCGACGGTGTCGTGGCGGACCACGAAGCCGTCGCCGAGCAGCGACATGCCGAAGGCGACGGGGACGTTCTTCTTGGCGGTCCGGTCGTAGACGCCGGCCTTCGCCTCCGCCGAGCAGGCCCAGTAGAGCCAGCGGCCGACGGCCTGGAGCTCGGAGGGGGTGCAGCCGGAGCCGATGTTCACGGCGGCGGAGGTCGCCTTGGTCGTCAGGTTGTAGGAGTTGACCGTGCCCTTGGCGGGGCCGGGCTTCCACACCTGGTCGGCCCAGAGGGCGGCGGGGCCGGTGAGGGTGTACGGGACCTCGGGGTCGTTGACGTTGGTGACGTCGAGGTCGGCGACGTACCTCGTGGCGCCGTTCCTGGCCAGCACGTAGCGGCCGGCGGCGTCCTCGACCGTGGCCGTGGCGGGCAGGTGCGCGGAGCGGAAGGAGTTCTCGGTGGTGGGCGCCTGGACCCAACTGCCCGCGCCGAAGACGCTCTCGCCGTCGCCGAGCGAGCGCAGGCCGAGCGGGGCGCTCATGAGTCGCTGGCGCAGCTTGGGCGCGGTCGCCGAGGGGGTGCCGGTCGCGGCGGTGTCCACGTCGAACAGCGAGGGGCTGCTGCCCCGGGCGGCGTCGGCGAGGTAGCTCAGCCGGCCGCCGCCGAGCGCGATGCCGCTGTAGACCGCGGGCATCGGGGCCACCGTGCGCACGGTGGCCGTGCGGAGCGTGCCGTCTCCGGCGGCGGTGATCCGGTGGACCGCCCAGTCCTTGGCGCTGGAGCCGCCGACGGCCAGGACGCCGCCGTCCGTCCCGTAGGTGAGGAAGGTCGTCGCGGCGGGCAGGACGTCCGTCGCCGGGCCGCCGCCGAGCGGCACGGACCGGAGCTTCTGGCGCAGCACGCCTCGGTCGTCGTAGGACGGGGTGTTGCGGACGAACAGCGCCTGGCCGCCGACCACGGCGAAGGAGGTGGCGTACAGGGGGTCGTGGTCCGGGGCGACCGTCGTCACCGGGGTGGCCGAGGCGTCCGCGCGGGGCACCGTGGTGAGGGTGTTGCCGGAGGGCGACCAGCCGAGGACGTGGTCCCCCGAGAGCCGGAGCTGGGTGGCGCTCTCGAAGCCCTTGGGCAGCGCGGTCAGGGTGGCGCTCGCGTAGTCCAGGTAGTAGCGGACGGCGCTGCCCCGGGCGCGCAGCAGGGCGCCCCTGGCGTCCTGGGTGGCGGTGCCGAACAAGGCGAGCATGCCCGTGTCCGCCGTGATCCCGGTGACCGGTGTCGCGGTGGCGGTGCCGTCCTTGACTCGGGTCAGCGTGAGCGCGGTGGTGACGCCGTCCTTGTCGGTGCGGGTGAGCCAGCCGTCGGAGGTGTACGCGCCGAAGAAGATGTCCCCATCGGGCACCGTCACCGGGGTCCGGGCGCCGGTCGCGAGGTCCACGATGGTGCCGGGCTTGACGGCGGGGTCGAGGTAGAGGCCGGAGTGGCCGTACTGGGCGGCGGTGGGCACCGGGGTGGAGGTCCCCGTGGCGGCGTCGGTCCAGAACAGCCCGGCCGTGCCGACCTCGCCGTACGCGTAGCCCGTGGGTCCCGCGTGGTACACGGTCGCGGAGCGCGGCGCGAACGCCCCCGGGTTCGGGAGGACGACCTCGTCGGCGGCGGGGGCGGCGGGTGCGTCGGCGGCCAGGGCGGCCGGCGCGGTCGCGGCGGCGAGTCCGGCCGTGATGCCGAGGGCGGTGGCGGCGGCGAGCGTGCGGCGCGAGCGCACGCGGGCGCGTGTGGTCAAGAGAGGTCCCCTCCGTGAAGCCCGGTCGGGCGGGGACGGGTGGCCGTCGTTCCGCGCGTGTGCCGCGCGGCCCCCTCAGGCTCTTCCCGTCCGATTGCATGATCGTAACAGCGCCGCCGGAAGCGAAGAAGAGCGTTTCGAACGGGTTCAGTAGGTACGGAGCCTCTTGCGCGCCGCCCCCTCGGCGTGCTGCGCGTACGGGGGCGGCTCAGTCGAAGGGGCTCAGCCCCGCCCCAGCACCACCGTCCCCGAGGAGCAGAACCAGCCCCCCGTCCCCGAGGCCACGGCCAGCTCCGGCAGCGAGCCGTCCGGCCGCCGCACCTGCCGCCCCGGGGCCTCGCCGCGCAGCTGCCGCACCGCCTCGACGAGCAGGAACAGGCCCCGCATCCCCGGGTGGCAGGCGGAGAGGCCGCCACCGTCGGTGTTGACCGGCAGCCGCTCGCGCCGCTCCTTGTCCTGGAAGAAGGCGCCGCCCTCGCCCTTGGCGCAGAAGCCCAGGTCCTCCAGGGTCACCAGGGTCATGTAGGTGAAGGCGTCGTAGATCTCGGCGAGTTCGATGTCGGCGGGGGTGACACCGGCCCGCTCGAAGGCCAGCCTCCCGCTGACCGCCGCCGGGGAGACGGTGAAGTCCTCCCACTCCGACATCGTGGTGTGCGAGACGTGCTCGCCGGTGCCGAGGATCCACACCGGGGCCTTCGCGGTGTCCGGCACGTACTCCTCGGCGGCCAGCAGCACCGCGCAGCCGCCGTCGCTGCGGATGCAGCAGTGCAGCTTGGTGAAGGGGTCCGCGATCATCGGCCCGCCGAGCACGTCGTCGACGGTGACCGGGTCCCGGAACATCGCCTCCGGGTTGAGCGCCGCGTTCGCCCGCGCCTGCACGGCCACCTCGGCGAGCTGCTCCAGCGTCGTGCCGTACTCGTGCATGTGGCGGCGGGCGGCCATCGCGTACTTGGCGATCAGGGTGTGCCCGTACGGCGCCTCGAACTGGAGCGGGCCCCGGGTGCCGAAGGAGAGGTTGGAGGTGCGGCGCCGGGCCTTGATGTCGGCGCGGGCGGTGGAGCCGTAGACCAGCAGCACCGCGTTGGCGTGGCCGGCGGCGATGGCGTCGGCGGCGTGCGCCGCCATCACCTCCCAGGTGGCGCCGCCGACGGCGGTCGAGTCCACCCAGCGGGGCCGCAGCCCCAGGTACTCGGCGACCTCCACCGGGGCGAGGGTGCCGAGCCCCGCGGAGGCGAGGCCGTCGATGACGGAGCGGTCGAGTCCGCTGTCCGCGAGGGCGCGGCGGGCGGCCTGGGCGTGCAGGGCGTACGGCGTGGCCTCGTCGACCCGGCCGCAGTCGGAGAGGGATATGCCGACGACGGCGACGCGGCGGCGGTCCCCTGAAGTGGTGGGCATGAATCTGACGGTACATCAGATTTCTTGGATCCGGCCCGGGTCGCCCGCCCTCGCGGGCTGTGTTTCTCGGGCTCACCGCTCTAACATGACGCCCCGTCAGTTACGGAGGGGAGCCCCATGCGTACCGCCGCCGTCACCGAAGAGCAGCAGGAGATCCGCAGGACCCTGCGCGAACTCCTCGCCAAGCGGGCAGGACCGGCCGAGATCCGCGCCGCCGTCACCACCCCCGAGGGGTACGACACCGGGCTCTGGGCCACCATGGCCGGCACCCTCGGCCTGCCCGGACTCGCCCTGCCCGAGGAGTACGGGGGAGTCGGCTGCGGCCCCGCCGAGCTCGCCCTCGCCTGCGAGGAGACCGGCCGCGCGCTCGCCCCCTCCCCGCTGCTCGCCACCGCCGTCCTGGCGGCCCCGCTGATCGCCGCCCTCGGCACGGAGCGGCAGCGCGCCGAACTCCTGCCCCGGATCGCCGACGGCTCGCTGACCTGCGCCCTCGCGGTGCCGGGCGGCGCGCTGCCGCTGGCCCTCGGGCTCACCGGGGACAACGCGGCCGAGCCCTGGGCGGGCGGCGGGCGCTCCGGCGGCGTCCAGGCCACCCGGCCCGCCGGGGGCGAGGGCTGGTCGCTGTACGGGGAGGCCGTGCACGTCCTGGACGGGCACAGCGCCGGGCTGCTGCTGGTCGCCGCGCACGCGGGCGGCTTCCCGCGCAGCCGCACCCTGCTCTTCCTGGTCCACCCGGCCGACGCGGGCCCCGGCCTGGTCCGCCGCCGCCAGCCCGCCCTCGACCTCACCCGCTCCCAGGCCACCGTCCAGCTCAGGGACGTGCCCGGGGAGCTGCTGGGGGAGTGGGAGGACCCGGCGGAGGCGGGACGGGGGGCCGGGGAGGGCGGGGACGCCGGGGAGGGTACGGGCGCGGGTGCGGGGGCCTCCGCTCCCTCGGCCGCAGGGCGGCCCGCCGCCCGGTCGTCCTCCGCGTCCCCCGCCGCCCCCGTGCCCCCCGTCCTCGCCGCGCTCGCCGCCGCCGGGCGCACCGTCGCCGTCGCGCTCGCGGCCGAGGCGGTCGGCGCCGCGCGGGCCGCCCTGGACCGCACCGTCGAGTACGTCGGCACCCGCGAGCAGTTCGGGCGCCCGGTCGGCTCCTTCCAGGCGGTCAAGCACCGGCTGGCCGACCTGCTGGTGCAGGTCGAGTCGGCCCGCTCGCTCACCCTCTGCGCGCTGCTCGACGACGCCGAGCCGGAGGCCCCCGCGCTGGCCCTGGCGCAGGCCCTCGACGCGCTGCGGTCGGCCGCCGCCGAGACCGTGCAGCTGCACGGCGGCATCGGCGTCACCTGGGAGCACGACGCCCATCTCTACTTCAAGCGCGCGGCGGCCGACGAGCTCCTCTTCGGCCCCGCGCACCGGCTGCGCGCCCGCGCCGCCGAACGCGGCGGACTCTTCGGAGAGGTGGCCTAGATGCCGATCGGACTGCGGATGATGCAGAAGGTCTCGTCGACCCGGACCTTCGCGAAGGTCGCCCCGCACTTCATCCCGGCCATGGACAAGGCCGTGCACCGGCTGACCCGGGGCAAGGTGATGCTGAGCGCGCGGATGCTGCCGGGGGTGGTGCTCACCGCCAAGGGGGCGAAGTCGGGGCAGCCCCGGGTCACCCCGCTGGCCTGCATGCCCGAACCGGCGGACGGCACCTGGCTGCTGGTCGGCTCCAACTTCGGCCGCCCGGGGCACCCGGCCTGGACCGGCAACCTGCTGGCCCACCCGGACGCCGAGGTGAGCTGGCGCGGCGAGAGCTTCCCCGTACGGGCCCGGCTGCTCACCGGCGAGGAGCGGGCGGCGGCCTGGCGGGCGGCGCTGGAGTTCTGGCCGCCGTACGCGGCCTATCAGGCCCGGATCGACCGGGAGATCCGGCTCTTCCGGCTGACCCGTACCCCGGCGGCCCCGCCTCAGGGCTGACCGGGGCCGACCCGCCGCCGACAGGACGACGGCGGCGGTCCGGGGCTCGTACGGGAACGAGCTCCGGGCCGCCGCCGGCGCGACAGGACGGGTGAAGGCGAGCCCCGCGGGCTCGTGCGGGCTACTTCGTCGGCTTCTTGCCCGTGATCCCCAGGTGCACCAACAGGGCGAGGTTCGGCTTGAGTTCGGCCTGCTTCACGCCCCAGGTCTGGAAGCCCTTCTGGTGGCCGGCGACCGAGGCCAGCATCGCCACCAGGGAGCCCGCCATCGCGGCGGGGCTGACGTCCTTGTCGACCTTGCCCTTCGCCTGGAGCTCCTTCACCGCGTCCGTCAGGGAGTTGGTGACCGAGTTCAGGATCTTCATGCGGATCTTGTAGAAGCGCTTGTCGCCCTCCGCGGCCCCGAGGTCCACCACCCGCAGGATCGCGTCGTGCTTGCGCCAGAAGTCCAGGAATCCCTCGACGAGTTCCTCGGAGGTCTGCCAGCCGGCCTTGCCGACCCAGGAGCGGCCGGCGACCAGTTCGGTCAGTCCCGCGCCTTCCTTGGCCATTTCCTCCGCGATTTCGAGGACGGCGCCCTCGACGTCAGGGAAGTACTGGTAGAACGTCGCGGGTGAAGTACCCGCCTTCCGGGCCACGTCGATCACCTTGACGTCCCGGTAGGGCGAGGAGCTGAGCATCTCGCCGAGGCAGTCGAGCAGCTTCTGCCGCGTCGCCTGGCCGCGTCGTCCGGCCACGCGGCCGTCGACGGTGCGTACTTGTCCTGTCATGCCGTCAGCTTACCGAGGGGTGATCGGGGCGCGATTCGGCCGACTGCAAATGGGTATCAGGCCCCGGATCGGCGGCTCCGTCCCCGATAGGCTTATTAACAGCCTGTGGACAACTTCGGTGGACAACGACCCCGGAACCCTTGTGGGACAAGGGCTCCGCACCCCATAAGCGCACATATGTTCGTATTTGGGAGGGTGGGGGACAGGCGGGACGCGGGGACGGACCCTAGCGTGGGGCCATGGCCGTATTCACACAGGGCACCCCCTGCTGGGTGGACGCGCAGCTCCCCGACCTCGAAGCGGGCAGGCGCTTCTACGGCGAGCTCTTCGGCTGGACCTTCGGCCCCGGCCGCGACGACGCCCTCGCCGCCGACGCCCTCCTCGACGGCGCCCGGGTCGCCGGGCTGCTCGCCAAGCACGACGGCCGGATGCCCACCACCTGGACCGTCCACCTCGCCACCCGCGACGCCGTCGCCCTCGCCGCCCGGATCGAGGCCGCCGGCGGGCAGCTCGTCATGGCGCCCTACCCCGTCGGCCGCTCCGGCGTCCGGGCGCTCGCCGCGGACCCCGGCGGCGCCGTCTTCGGCCTGCGCCAGCCGGGCGACGGCGCCGGTGACGACGGCTTCGAGGCCGTGAACCGGCCCGGCGCCTTCTGCTGGATGGAGGTGTACACCCGGGTCCCCGAGGCGGTCGACACGTTCTACGCCACCGTCTTCGGCTGGCTCGGCCGCCAGGCCGACCCCGCCGCCGAGGGCCGCGACGGCGCCTTCGACTACCGCGTCTGGTCCCCGCCCGGCTCCCGCCCCGGCGACGACAGCGCCTTCGGCGGCCGGGCCCTGATGACCGGCGCCTTCCCCGCCGAGCTGCCCGGGCACGTCCTGCCCTACTTCGCCGTCCGCGACTGCGACACGGCCTGCGCCACCACCGCCCGGCTCGGCGGCCGGGTCGCCACCCCGCCCTTCGACACCCCGCACGGCCGGATCGCCGTCCTCCACGACAACCAGGGCGCCCGCTTCGCCGTCCTCGCCGAACCGGCCGCCTGACCGGGTGCCTGATCCGGGCCTGGCCGCCGTCTGATCCGGGCCCGACCACCGCCGGACCCGCCGCCTGACGCGCCGCCGGACCCCCCGCCCGACGCGCCCGCGCGGGCGCCGGTCCGCGTGCCCGCGTGCGCGGTGATATGCCCGGGGACACCCCGATCCGCCCCCGGGTTCGCCACCACCGCCTCGGACAGGAACAATCAGGTTCCACGGGGCCGTACCCTCATGGCCCTACGGGGAGGTGGCAGGCAAGTGGAGCAGCTGACGCAGCACGACCCGAGACGGATCGGGCCCTTCGAGGTGCTGGGCCGGCTCGGCGCGGGCGGAATGGGCCTCGTCTATCTCGCGCGCTCGGCGTCCGGCCGGCGCGTGGCGATCAAGACCGTACGGACGGAGCTCGCCGAGGACCAGCTGTTCCGCGTCCGCTTCACCCGCGAGGTCGAGGCCGCGCGGGCGGTCTCCGGCTTCTACACGGCGGCCGTCGTCGACGCCGACCCGCGCGCCGCCGTGCCGTGGCTGGCCACCGCGTACGTACCGGCGCCCTCCCTCGAAGAGATAGTGAACGAGTGCGGGCCGCTCCCGGCCCAGGCGGTGCGCTGGCTCGCCGCCGGTGTCGCCGAGGCCCTCCAGTCCATCCACGGCGCCGGGCTCGTCCACCGCGACCTCAAGCCCTCCAACGTCCTCGTCGTCGAGGACGGCCCCCGGGTGATCGACTTCGGCATCGCGTCGGGCGTCTCCAACACGCGCCTGACCATGACCAACGTCGCCGTCGGCACCCCCGCCTACATGTCCCCCGAGCAGGCCCGCGACTCGCGCAGCGTCACCGGCGCCAGCGACGTCTTCTCGCTGGGCTCCATGCTGGTCTTCGCGGCCACCGGCCACGCCCCCTTCCACGGCGCCAACCCGGTCGAGACCGTCTTCATGCTGCTGCGCGAGGGCCCCGACCTGACGGGCCTGCCGGACGAGCTGCGCCCGCTGATCGACTCCTGCATGAAGACGGACGTCGCCCAGCGCCCCACCCCGGCCGACCTCCAGGCGCAGCTCGCCCCGCACCTCTTCGGCGCGGGCGGCGACGACAGCGGCACCGCCGCGGCCTGGCTGCCGCAGCGCGCCACCGCCATGATCGAGGCCCGCCGCGGCGGACGCCCCAACCCGCCGCCGCCCCCGGCCGAGCCGCCGATGCCGCCGCGCCCGCCCCGGCAGCCCGCCGACTGGGGCGGCGACCCGCGCGCGGACCGGCCCGCGGCCCCGTACGGCGACCGGCCCGGCGGCGGGCGGCACGCCGGACCCGCCGCCGCCCCGGTCTCCGTGCCCGACACGGGTCCGGTCCGGCTCGGCGCCGCCCCCGTCCCGATCGGGCCCGGCCCCCGGGTCGCCGACACCCGCGCCGCCGTCGGCGTCGGCCTCGGCGCCGCCGCGGGCACCGCCACCGGCTGGATCCGCCCGCCCGGCGGCGGCGCGGGCACCGAGCCCGGCCCGCCGCCCGGCTCCCGCCCGCTGCCCGGCCCCGCCCGCGCGCCCGAGGCCCCGCCGGTCCCGCCCGCGCCCGAGGCGCCCGGCCACTGGCGGCCCTGGCGCTTCCGCATGTCCAACGACGTGTGGGGCACCCCGGTCGTCGACGGCAACCTGCTCTACGTCACCTCCTTCGAGGTGCACGCCCTGGACACGGCGAGCGGCCGGCGCCAGTTCAAGACCCGTGACGTGGCCTGGTCCATGGCGGTCGCCGGCGGCCGGATCCACGCCTCCGACGGCCCCACCCTGTACGCGCTCGACGCGCTGGACGGCTCGGAGCGCTGGCGGCTGCACACGGACGCCTGGGTGTACTCCCTCCAGGTGGACCGGGGCACCGTCGTCACCGGCACCCGGGGCGGCGGCGTCCAGGGCTGGGAGGCGTCCAGCGGCGCCAGGCTCTGGGAGATCACCGGCGCCCAGACCGACTTCGAGACGCCGGAGGGCGGGCCCGCCCTGCACGGCGACACCGTGTACGTGTGGCGCGACGCCCGGCTCCAGGCGCTCGACACCCGCAGCGGCGCCGAGCGCTGGTCCTACCCGGTCGGCGACGCGGCCTCCTGCGCGCAGGTCCCGGTCCGGGTGGCCCCGGCGGAGGACGGCTGCGTGTACGTCGCGGCCGGCACCCGGGTGCTGTGCGTGGACATCGCGACCGGTCACGTCCGCTGGCACTTCGAGGCGCCCGCCGTCTTCCTGGCGCCGCCCGCCTTCGCGCCCGGCCCGGCGGTCACCGGCGGCGGGGTCTACCTGGTCGACCACCTCGGCACGGTGTACGCGCTCGACGCGACCACCGGCAAGGACCGCTGGCGGATCGCCACCGAGCCCCGCCAGTCCACCGAGCCGGTGCTGGTCGCCGCGGGCAACGTGCACGTGGGCAGCGGCAGCGCGCTCTACACGCTCGACGCGGTCACCGGCACCCCGAAGTGGCGGTTCGCGGCGGGCGGCGAGCTGATCGGCGCCCCCGTCGTCGCCGACGGCCGGGTGCACTTCGGCTCGGCCGACCACGTCCTGTACACGCTGGACGCGACGGGCGGCCAGCTCCGCTGGAAGCTCGCCACCGGCGGCGAGATCACCGGCTCGCCGGTGGCCAGGAACGGCGTCGTGTACGCGTGCAGCAAGGACCGCTGCGTCTACGCGCTGGACGCGGTGAAGGGCACGGCGACCAACCGGGGCGCGTGAGACCGGACAGGCCCTAAGCCCGGTGGCCCGGCGGCGGCGGGTCCTCGTCGCGCGCCGGGTCCCACGGCACGTCCGTCGAGGGCGGCGGGGCGACGTCCGGGGGGCCGTACGCGTAAGGCTGCCCGGCCTCCGGCCCGTACCCGGCCTCGGGCGCGGCCGGCTCCGGCGCGCGGTCGACGCGGCCCGCGCGGGCGCGGCGCCCGCGGCCCGACATGACGACGGCGCCGATCAGCAGCAGCGCCGCGCCGCCCAGGGCGTTGGAGACCCCGTCGCCGAGCCCGCGCCCGTCGGCTCCGATGACGAGGCCGTCCTGGACCTGCGCGACCCGCACCATCCACAGCACGGTGAAGCCGAGCACGACCAGGCCCGCGAGGGCGACGAGCAGGCGCGAGCGCAGCAGGACGCCGATGAGGGTGAGCAGCGCGGCGAAGGCGAAGGGGAGCAGGATCGAGGAGACGAGCGCCGACTTCGCGTCGGTGATGCCCGTGAAGAGCTCGTCGATCGCGTAGTCGCGCCCGTGACGGCCGTCGTACCAGGCACGGAAGGGGCTCAGAACGGCGGCCGTCGCTCCGGCGAGGGCCAGCACCGAGCCGACGACGTTGCGGATCATCGATCGGCCTCCTGGGTGCTCCGGCTCTCGCTGTCGACGCTACGCCGGGTCGGGGAGCCCTGCCAGGCGGCGGCGCCCCCGGCGCTAGGGTGACGCGGACACGTCGAAGGGCGACGGGGGGAGTGACGGGGGAGTGGGGAACATGATCCGCACGCGCGTGAAACTGGCGGCGACGCTCACGGTGGTGGTGCTCGCGCTGACCGGGTTCCAGACGAGCAGCGGCGGCGGCCACGGGGGCGGCAGCGGCAAGTCGGGCAAGAGCCGCAGCGGCAGCGGCGGCAGCAGCAGTGACGGGGGCGGCGGCTGCTCCAGCTCCAGGAAGAGCAACGACGACTACGACCAGGACGAGGGGAGCGGCTCGGGCGGCACGGACGCCGCCACGGACACGCCGACGCCGAGCTCCTCGCCGACGCCGGACGTCTACGCCACCGTCACCGACTGCGTGGAGCCCGCGCAGAAGAAGCGCAAGGGCAAGCCCGCCCGCAAGGAGGACACCACGGCCACGGTCGAGCTCACCTCGGACGAGTGGGAGACGAAGACCTTCCGCGTCGAGGTGGACTTCCTGGACGCGTCGGGGAACGAGGCGGACCGGGCCGAGACCGTGGTGACCGTCGAACGGCGGGGGAAGAAGACCTTCGAGGTCGCGATGCGCGACCCGAAGGCCGTCGGCCGGGTGAAGGAGTGCGAGGTGCGGGAGGTGACCGAGGTGCCGAAGTCCGCCACCCCGACCCCTACTCCGACCGCTACCGCTACCGCGTCCGGTACCCCGTAGCCCGCCCGGTGAACAGCCCGGCCTGCCGCTCCGGCGGCAGGTTGCCGAGCGCCACCAGGTGCGGGGCGTGGGCGAGGGCCTGGGCGCGGGCGGTCTCCTTGGCCGACCACAGCGCCCGGACGGTGCCCTGGACCGCCTCGGTCGGGTGCCCGGCGACGACGGCCGCGGCGGCCACGGCGGCGGCGAGCGCCCCGCCCGGGGCGGTCAGCTCGGAGACCAGCCCGGTCTCGTAGGCCCGCCGGGCGGAGATCCGCTCGGCGGCGCCCATCAGGGCCATCCGGGCGATCTCCCCGTACGGCATCCGCTGCGCCATGTGGATGGTCTCGAAGGCGGAGACCATCCCGTAGGTGGTGTGCGGGTCGAAGAAGGCGGCGTCCTCGCCTGCCACCAGGAACTCGGCCTCGCCCAGCAGGTAGAAGGCCCCGCCGCAGGCCATCCCCTCCACCGCGGCGATCACCGGTTTCCACAGGTCGTTGGCCTTGGGGCCGATCGCGAGGAGGGGGTCGTCGATCGTGTACGGGGAGGAGGGCTGCGGCACGTCGGCGGCGGCCGTGCGGTCGATCCCGGTGCAGAAGGCCCGGCCGCCGGCGCCGGTGACGACGATCGCCCGGACCTCGTCCTCGTAACGGAAGCCGCGCCAGGTCCCGGCGAGGGTCCGGGCCATCTCCAGGGTGATCGCGTTGTGCTTCTCGGGCCGGTCGAGGGTGACGACGGCGACGCCGCTCTCCTTGTCGCGCTCGACGAGGATCCCGGGCCCGCCGCTCATCCGCGCTCCAGCAGCCAGCGCGGCACGGTGACCCCGTCGGTCTCGGTGAACGCGACCTTCACGGCCGCCCCGATCCGCAGCCGCGCCGGGTCCACGGAGTTCAGCGGGGCGTCGGGGGCGGCGACGACGTTGCCGACGAGGCGGATGCGCGGGTTCTCGGCGAGCTCGACGAGGACGGCGTTGTACGGGGCGAGTTCGGCGTAGTCGGGGAGCAGCGGCGGGTGGGGCAGGACGTAGGACCAGATCCGGCCGCGCCCGGACATCAGCCGCCACTCGCTGTCGAAGGACCGGCAGTGCGGGCAGCAGGGGCGGGGCGGGAAGCGGAGTTCGCCGCAGTCGGGGGCGGCGCACGCCTGGACGCGGAGTTCGCCGCGGGCCGCGTACTCCCAGAAGGGGGCGCCGTCGTCGTCGGTGACGGGGGTGAGCAGGGCCATGGGGTCAGCTCCTCAGCAGGATCGCGGACGTGGGGACGCCCTCACCGGCGGTGACCAGGCAGGTGGCGGCGTCGGGGACCTGGGCGGTGGAGACGCCGCGGAGCTGCTTGACCCCCTCGTTGATGAGGTTGAAGCCGTGGACGTACGCCTCGGAGAGGCCGCCGCCGCCGGTGTTGAGGGGGAGCCGGCCGCCGATCTCCAGGGCGCCGCCCTCGGTGAAGGCCGCTCCCTCGCCGCGTCCGCAGAAGCCGTAGCCCTCCAGGGAGAGCGGGATGAGGGGGGTGAAGGCGTCGTAGATCTGGGCGACGTCGATGTCCTGGGGGCCGAAGTCGGCCTGCTTCCACAGGTGCCGGGCGGCGGTCCAGGCGGGTCCGGAGAGCGGGTCGTCGTTCCAGTAGTTGACCATGCCGTGGTGCTGGGCGGGCAGGCCCTGGGCGACGGAGTGCACGTAGACGGGCTTCTGGCGGCAGTCGCGGGCGCGTTCGGCGGAGACGATCACGCAGGCGAGGGCGCCGTCGGTCTCCAGGCAGTTGTCGAAGAGGCAGAGGGGCTCGCTGATCCAGCGGGAGGTCATGTACATCTCGCGGGTCAGCGGGCGCTCGTACATCATCGCGGCCGGGTTCTGGTTGGCCCGGTTGCGGCAGGCGAGGGCGACGTTGAAGAGGTGGTCGCGGGTGGCGCCGTACTCGTGCATGTAGCGGCGGGCGAGCATCCCGATCTCGTCGGCGGGGCGGAGCAGCCCGAAGGGGCGGGTCCACTGGCCGGGGGTGGGGAGCTGGACGGCGGTGTTCTTCCAGGGGCGGGGGCCGCTGCCGCGCTTGCGGGAGCGCCAGGCGACGCCGACGGTGGCCTGTCCGGTGGCGATGGCGGAGGCGAGGTGGCCGACGGTGGCGCAGGAGCCGCCGCCGCCGTAGCCGACCTTGGAGAAGAAGGTGACGTCGCCGGCGCCGATGGCCTTGGCGACCTCGACCTCGTCGGTCTCCTCCATGGTGTACGAGGCGAAGGCGTCGACCTCGGAGGGGGCGATGCCGGCGTCGTCGAGGGCGGCGAGGATCGCCCGGCAGGCGAGCGTCCGTTCCGATTCCGGGAGCTGTTTGGCGAAGGGGGTCTGGCCTATGCCGACGATGGCTGTTGCGTCCTTGAGCACGTGGTCCTCCCGGCCCGGCAGCACTGCTGACAGCGCGTCAGGCTACAGCTAATCTGACGGATAGTCAGCTACGGGAGGGGTGGGCGATGGAGTGGGGCTCGATACCGCAGTTGGTGCGCGGGGCGGCCGAGCGGTACGCGGAGCGCGAGGCGGTCGTCGACGGCCGCACGCGGATCACGTACGCGGAACTCGGCGAGCGCGTCGAGCGCGCGGCGGCCGCCTGTCTGGCCGCCGGGATCCGCCCCGGGGACCGGGTCGGCATCTGGGCGCCCAACACCCTGGACTGGATCGTCTCCGCGCTCGGCGCGGTCACCGCGGGCGCGGTCCTGGTCCCGCTGAACACCCGCTTCAAGGGCGCCGAGGCCGCCGACGTGCTGGCCCGCTCCCGGGCCAGGCTGCTCTTCGTCACCGGCACCTTCCTGGGCACCTCGTACGTGGCCTCGCTGCGCCGCGCGGGGGTGGAACTGCCCGATCTGGACCGGGTGGTGGTCTTCGGCGACACCGCCCCCGAGGACCCGGGCTACACCACCTGGAAATCCTTCCTCTCGGAGGGGAACGACGTCCCGTCCGCCGAGGTCCGGTCCCGGGCGGCCACGATCCGCCCCTCCGACCCCTCGGACATCATCTACACCTCGGGCACCACCGGCCGCCCCAAGGGTGCCGTCATCACCCACGAGCAGACCCTGCGCTGCTACGCCCTGTGGAGCGAGCTCGCCGGGCTGCGCGAGGGCGACCGCTACCTCATCGTGAACCCCTTCTTCCACACCTTCGGCTACAAGGCCGGCGTCATCGCCTGCCTGCTGCGGGGCGCGGTGATGGTCCCGCAGCCGGTCTTCAACGTGGACACCGTCCTCGCCAACATCGCCGCCGAGCGGATCACCGTCCTGCCCGGCCCGCCCACCCTCCACCAGTCCCTGCTCGACCACCCGGCCCGCGGCGGCCACGACCTGTCCTCGCTGCGGCTGGTCGTCACCGGCGCGGCGGTGGTCCCGCTCCAGCTCGTGGAGCGGCTGCGGGGCGAGCTCGGCGTGGGCACGGTCCTCACCGCGTACGGCCTCTCCGAGGCGAGCGGCTTCGTCTCGATGTGCCGCCGCGGCGACCCGCCGGAGGTGATCGCGCGCACCTCGGGCCGGGCCGTCCCCGGCACCGAGCTGCGGCTGTCCGACTCGGGCGAGGTGCTGGTCCGCGGCTTCCACGTGATGCGCGGCTACTTCGAGGACGAGGCGGCGACCGCGGCGGCCGTCGACGCGGAGGGCTGGCTGCACACGGGCGACGTGGGCGTCCTGGACGAGGCGGGCAACCTGCGCATCACCGACCGGATCAAGGACATGTTCATCGTCGGCGGCTTCAACGCGTACCCCGCGGAGATCGAGCAGCTGATCGGCCTGCACCCGGACATCGCCGACGTGGCCGTCGTCGGCGTCCCCGACCCCCGCCTCGGCGAGGTCGGCAAGGCGTACGCGGTCCGCCGCCCCGGCTCGACCCTGACGGCGGACGACCTGATCGCCTGGTCCCGCCGCGAGATGGCCAACTACAAGGTCCCGCGCGAGGTCGAGTTCGTCCGCGAACTCCCGCGCAACGCGAGCGGCAAGGTCCTGAAGGGGACGCTGCGGGGGCGGTGAGCGGGGGCGGTGAGCCCAGGCGCCGACGGGGGCGTCGACGCAAAAGGGCCCGGAACCGGTTGTGCCGGTCCGGGCCCTCCCCCCTGCGCGCGCGTGGCGTGCCTCGTCCGGGTGGTGCGGCGGTCCCCACCGCCGGTGCTCCCGGACGTGATCGATCATCGCGGACCTCGAACGCGAGTGCGAGGAGCGCTCGCGTACTTCGTCAGGTCGGAGCTCCGCGCGTCCCCCGTGACGTGCGACGGAGGGACCGGACCGGTGGCCCGGCCCCTCCGCCCTGGTCGTCCGCCCCCCTGCCGCACCGGACCGTGCCCCACGGATCCCCCCGACCCGGGGGCGTCCCCCGAACCGGTGCGGCCTTGCTCTGCGGACGACCACGGCCCCGGCGACTCCCCCGATGGCGTCGCCGGAACCGTCCCCGTGGCGTGCGGTCTAGAGCGCCGGCTTGGCCGGCTCGGACGTGGCGTGCATGTCCATGGTCGTGATCTCGCCCTCGGGCCTGGCCGTCACCTTGGCGGTGATCGCGTCGACCGCCGGCTCGGACGTGGCGTGCATGTCCTTGGTGACGATCCCGCTCTCGGAGCCGCCCGTGGCGTGCATGTCCTGAGGCTTGGCGACCGGGTTCTTCTCTATCGGGTTGCTCATCTCGTCTGCTCCTGCCTGAAGGGTGGGGACGCGGCACGTGATCCGTCCGGCCGTTCCCCCGTGAAACCAGCCGGACGGATCCTTCATGGCCGCACCCTAGTTCCCAGCGGTGACGGCCTTGCCGGTGACCCGTCTGCCCCCCGACGCGACGGATCGACAAGGCAAGACTGCCGTTCGGCGATAAACGAACGATGAACGCGCAGGCCGGGGCGGTGCGGACGATTCCGCGCGCCCCCCGCTAGGCCGCGCTGATGAGGTCCAGCAGCGCCCGGACCTCGGTCGCCTCGGGGGAGCGGAGCTCGTCGAAGACCTCCAGCGCCTCCCGCCAGCAGACCTGGGCCCGCCCCTGCTGGCCGATGCCGTTCAGGGCCCGCCCCAGCACGGTCAGCACATTGGCGCGGCGCCACTCCCCGCCGATGCCCCGCAGCACCGTCAGCGCCATCTCGGCGTTGGACGCCGCCTGCGCGGGCCGTCGCGCGGCGATGTCGACCTCGGCGAGCCGGAACAGCGTCATGCCCTCCCACAGGCGCTGCCGGCTGTCCCGGAACACCTCCAGGGCCTCCCGCAGCCGGTCCACGGCCGGGCCGAGCTGCCGGTCCTCGGTGAGCGCGAGGCCCAGCGCGTACCGCCCATTGGCGCCGCGCAGCGAGTGCCCGATCGAGTCGTAGATCGCCGTGCCCTCCTCGGCGAGGGCGATGGCCCGCGCGGTCCGGCCGGTGGCGAGCTGGATGCGGGACAGGTTGCACAGGGCGGCGGCCTCGCCGGGCCGGTCGCCGATGCCGCGGAACCGCTCGATGGCGTGGGCGAGATGGACCTCGCCCTCCTCGAACCGGCTCTGGTACAGGGCGATGATGCCCCGGGCGTTCGCCGACCAGCAGGCGGGCAGCGGGTCCCCGGCGGCCTCCGCGAGCGGCAGCGACAGCGTGGCGTCGCGGTCGGCCTCCTCGAAGCGGCCCGCGGTGTGGTGGACGCCCGCCAGCGCCATCAGCGCCCGGCCCTCGGCACGCACGTCGCCGAAGTCGCGCGCCGCGTCCCGGACCCCGGAGGCGATGGCCTCGAACTCCTTGGCGTTGGTGCCGGACTCGCCCAGGTCGAGCGCCGCCCACAGCAGGTCCACCGCCCGCCGCACCGTCCCCGCCGACGCCGCCGACTGCCGGACGCAGGCCAGCAGGCAGTTGGCCTCGGCGTACAGCCAGTCCTGCGCGGTGTGCCGGTCGGCGAAGACCAGGCCCTCGTAGGCGGTGGCCTCCAGATGGTCCACCAGCCGGTCGCCGGGGCGCTCCAGCGCGTACACCCGGGAGGCCGTCGACAGATAGAAGTCCAGCAGCCGCGACAGCGCCGACTCCCGCTCCCCCGGCGGCTGTTCGTCCCGCTCCGCGCAGGCGCGCGCGTAGAGGCGCACGAGGTCGTGGTAGCGGTAGCGGCCCGGCGCAGCGGACTCCACGAGGGAGGTGTCGACGAGCGCTTCGAGGAGGTCCTCGGTCTCCCACTCCGGCAGGTCCAGCACCGCCGCCGCCGCGGCCAGCGAGATGTCCGGCCCGTCGGCGAGGCCCAGCAGCCGGAAGGCGCGCGCTTGGGCCGGCTCCAGCTGCCCGTAGCCCAGCTCGAACGTGGCCTTCACCGCGAGGTCGCCCGCCTGGAGCTCGTCCAGCCTGCGCCGCTCGTCCGCCAGCTTGGCGGCCAGCACCGAGACCGTCCAGGTGCGCCGGGCGGCCAGCCGCGAGGCGGCGATCCGGATGGCCAGCGGCAGGAAGCCGCAGGCGGCGACCACGTCGAGCGCGGCCTCCCGCTCGGACCGCACCCGCTCGGTGCCCACGATCCGGGTGAAGAGCTGGAGCGCCTCCTCCGGCGACATCACGTCCAGGTCGACCAGGTGCGCCCCCGCCAGGTCCACCATCCGGATGCGGCTGGTGACGAGCGCGGCGCAGCCCGCCGTGCCGGGCAGCAGCGGCCGGATCTGCGCCGCGTCCCGGGCGTTGTCCAGCAGCACCAGGACCCGGCGCCCGTCGAGCGTGGAGCGGTAGAGCGCGGCCCGCTCGTCGAGCGAGTCGGGGATCGCGGAGTCGGGGGTGCCGAGCGCCCGCAGGAACGCCCCGAGGACGGTCTCCGGCGCCGCCGCGCGCGCACCGGCGCCCTGGAGGTCCACGTACAGCTGCCCGTCGGGGAAGTGCGGCCGGGCCTCGTGGGCCACGTGCACGGCGAGGGTCGTCTTGCCGACGCCGCCGATCCCGGCGAGCGCCGACACCGCCATGACGTGCCCCTCGGCGGTGGCGAGCCGGCCGCCCAGCTCGCGTACGAAGGAGGCGCGGCCGGTGAAGTCCGGCACGGTGGCGGGGAGCTGGGCGGGCCGGGCGAGCGGCGCGGCGGCCGGGGGCTGCTCCTCCACCGGCCGGGCCAGCTCGGCGTCGGCCTGGAGGATGCGCTGCTGGAGCCGGGAGAGCTCCGGGTTCGGGTCCACGCCGAGCTCGTCGGCGAGGAGCCGGCGGGTGTCCGCGTAGACGGCGAGGGCCTCGGCCTGCCGCCCGGAGCGGTACAGCGCGAGCATCAGCAGTTCGCGCAGCCGCTCGCGCAGCGGGTGCGCGGCGGTGAGCGCGGTCAGCTCGGAGACGGCCTCCGCGTGGGCGCCGACCTCCAGGTCCAGGTCGAGCCGGGTCTCCAGGAGCTGGAGCCGCCACTCCTCCAGGCGGGTGCGCTGGGTCTCGGCGTACGGCCCGGGCACGGACGCGAGGGTCTCGCCCTCCCACCGCCCGAGGGCCTCGTCGAGCCGCTCGCGCGCGCCGCACCGGTCGCCCGCGCCGCGCAGCTTCTCGGCCTCGGCGGCCAGCTCGTGGGCCTCGGTGAGGTCGAGGGTGAGGCCCGGCGCGGTGGTGCGCAGGGCGTAGCCGCCGGACTCGCTGACGAGCACGCCGGGGTCGAGGATCTTGCGCAGCCGGGAGGCGTACGTGCGGACGGCGGCCAGCGCCTGGGAGGGCGGCTCCTCGCCCCAGATGGCGTCGATCAGCTCGCCCGCGGTGGCGGTGCGCCCGTCGCGCAGCAGCAGCGCGGCGAGCAGGGCCCGCTGCTGCGGCGAACCGGTGGGCAGCACCTCCCCGCCGCCCCGGCTGGCCCGCACGGGTCCCAGCACGCCGAAGCGGAGCGAGCCGGGGGCGCCGGGCACGCCGCCCGCACGGCCCGCGCCGCTCGCGTAGCCGCCCGTACCGCCCGCGTCGGCGCTCGCGCCACCCGCACCGGTCACCCCGGCAGCCCCGGTCCCCCCGGCACCCGCCCGCCCGTCTCCGGGTACGCGGGAGCGAGGTTCCTCGGCCGGCCCGGTGCCGGTCCTGTCGGAACCCGTCGCCGGAGTGTGCTGCTCCGGAACCCGCGGCCCGTCCTCACGGTCCATTAGCTCCCCCTGCCCGTACCGCTGGTTTCGCCCAAGACAGTCTGCCTTGTCCGCGGGGCGCGCGTCAGCATCGGGGCGGCCGATCCCGGGGCGGACGCGGACACGGGAGCTGACGAACCGTCAGATCGACGCTACCGTGAAGGGCATGGAGAGCTTCCCCAAGATCATCTCGGTGGACGACCACACCGTGGAGCCCCCGCACGTCTGGCAGGACCGGCTCCCGTCCCGCTACCGCGACACCGGCCCCCGGGTCGTCCGCGCCCCGCTGAAGGAAATGACCTTTCTGGGCGGAAAGTTCGCCCCTGTCATGGGCGCCAAAGGGGACGAAGGCCCCATTGGCGACTGGTGGGTCTACGAGGACCTGCACCGCCCGCTGACCCGGCTCGACACCGCCGTCGGCTACGACCGCGACGAGATCCGGCTGGAGGTCATCACCTACGAGCAGATGCGGCCGGGCTCGTACTCCGTGCCCGAGCGGCTCGCCGACATGGACGTCAACCACGTCCAGTCGGCGCTCTGCTTCCCGACCTTCCCCCGATTCTGTGGCCAGACCTTCACAGAAGCCGCCGATCGTGAACTCGGTCTGCTCGGCGTGCGCGCCTACAACGACTGGATGGTCGAGGAGTGGTGCGGCCCCGAGGCGGCGGGCCGGCTCATCCCGCTGACCCTGATCCCGCTCTGGGACCCGGAGCTCGCCGCCGCCGAGGTCCGCCGCAACGCGGCCCGGGGCGTGCGGGCGGTCGCCTTCTCCGAGATACCCCCGCACCTCGGGCTGCCCTCGGTGCACACCGATCACTGGGACCCCTTCCTGCGCGCCTGCGACGAGACCGGCACGGTCATCGCCATGCACATCGGCTCCTCCAGCCGGATGCCGTCCACCTCCGCCGACGCGCCGCCCGCCGTCGGCTCCACCATCACCTTCGCCAACTGCTGCTTCTCGATGGTCGACTGGCTGATGAGCGGCAAGTTCGAGCGCTTCCCGAACCTGCGGATCATGTACGCCGAGGGGCAGATCGGGTGGATCCCGTACATCCTGGAGCGCGCGAACGTGGTCTGGGAGGAGAACCGGGGCTGGGGCGGGGTCGCCGACAAGGTGCTGCGCCCGCCGTCGGAGCTCTTCGCCGAGCACGTCTTCGGCTGCTTCTTCGACGACGCCTTCGGGCTGCGCAACCTGGACGCCATCGGGGTCGGCAACGTCCTCTACGAGACGGACTACCCGCACTCGGACTCCACCTGGCCCAAGTCCCGCGAGGTGGGCGAGGCGCAGATGGGCCACCTGGCGCCGGACGTGGTCGAGCGGATCGTGCGCGGCAACGCGATCGACCTGCTGGGGCTCACCCCGGACGGCCTCTGGCGTCCCTAGGGCCTGTCTGACAATTCCCGACGGCTCCGGGCGCGGGAAAAGGGCCCGCCCGGCCCGCCGAGGGAGGCGGACCGGGCGGGGGCTGGGGGCGGGCCGGGTCAGTAGGAGCCGGTCCGGACGTACCTGATGCCGCCGGCGACGTCGACGAAGCCCTCCGCGTAGGAGGAGACCCCGGCGTCGTTGACCATGCGGGTGTAGCAGGAGCTGCTCCCGACGGAGACGGTGCAGGAGTACTGGCGCCCGTCGGAGTTGCGCACGACCTTCGCCTGGGCGCACGCCTTGCCCGCGGAGGCGTTGCCGCAGTTCGACTGGGCGCCGTCGAGGGTGATCCGGGCCCAGGCGGTGCGGCAGCCGGAGTTGTAGCGCAGCTCGATGGTGCCGACGTGGGTGCCGAAGTACGGGTCGTTGACCGACGCCGACTGGACGGTGCTGGTGGTGCCGCCGCAGCTCGTGGCGGCCGGGTCGGCGCCGTCGTAGGTGGCGGCCTGCGCGGAGCCGCCGGTGAGGGTCAGGGCGCCGGCGGCGAGGAGCAGGGCGGTGCCGGCCTGGGCGGCGCGGCGGGCGAGGTCACGCATGGCGGGGGTCCGTCCCGTTCTCAGTAGCTGCCGGTGCGGGTGTACTTGGTGCCGCCCGCGGTGTCCGTGTAGCTCTGGGCGTAGGAGCTGACGCCGGCGTCGTTGACCATCGGCGTGTAGCAGGAGCTGTGGCCCTGGGTCACGGTGCAGGTGTACTGGCGCCCGTCGGAGTTGCGGATGACCCATGCCTTGGGGCAGGCGACGCCGGCGGAGGCGTTGCCGCAGGCGCTCTGGGTGTAGTCCAGGGTGATCCGGGCCCAGGCGGTGCGACAGCCCGAGTTGTAGCGGAGCTCCAGGGTGCCGAGGTGGGTGCCGTGCTGGTCCGTCATCGGGGCCGACTGGACGGTGCTGGTGGTGCCGCCGCAGTTGGCGGTGCCCGGGTCGCCGCCGTCGTAGGTGGCCGCCTGGGCGGAGCCGCCCGTGAGGGTCAGGGCGCCGGCGGCGAGGAGCAGGGCGGTGCCGGCCTGGGCCGTGCGGCGCAGCAGGGTACGCATGGAGGGGGTCCGTTCGACGGGGGCCGGGTGCGGCCGCTTGCGGGGGCGGGGGGCTGCCGCTTCCAGCGTGCGGCCCGGGCCCGCGCGGGGTCTTGGACAAAAGCGCACCCGGCGGGGTCCGCCCGTAACGGAGCGGACGCACCCCTTGCCTGACGAGGCGTCAGAAGCCAGCATGGGCCGCGGCATCACAACTGACGCAGTGTCAGATGAGGTCGGAGGAGGAGCCCCATGGTGGTCTACGGGATGCAGCTGCCCGTCCAGTCCCAGAGCACGATCTACGCCGAGCCCTGGGAGGCCGCCGCGGGCCCCGCCGACCTCCTCGCGGTCGCCCGCGCCGCCGACGAGCTCGGCTTCGACTACATCGCGAGCTGCGAGCACGTCGCCGTGCCGCGCCGGATGGCCGGGGCGATGAGCACGGTCTGGTACGACCCGGTGGCCACCCTCTCGTTCCTGGCGGCGGCCACCGAGCGGGTCCGGCTGCTCTCGCACGTGGCCCTGGTCGGGCTACGCCACCCGCTGGTCTCGGCGAAGGCGTACGCGACCCTGGACCACCTCTCCGGCGGGCGGCTCGTGCTCGGGGTCGGCGCCGGGCACCTCCAGGAGGAGTTCGAGACGCTCGGGGTGGACTTCGCCGGGCGCGGCGGGGTGCTCGACGAGACCCTGGACGCGCTGCGGGCGGCGCTCGGGCCCGAGGAGTTCCCCGAGTTCGAGGGCGAGCGCTTCTCCTTCCGGGACCTGGGGCAGCGGCCCCGCCCCGCGCAGGAGCGGGTCCCCGTCTGGGTCGGCGGCTCCTCGCCCGCCGCCGTGCGCCGGGCCGCGCTCAAGGGCGACGGCTGGCTGCCGCAGGGCGACCCGCGCGGCAAGCTCGCCGAGCAGATCGCGCGGCTGCGGGAGCTGCGGGCGGCGGCCGGGATCGGGGCGCCGCTCACGGTCGGCGCGATCGCCGAGCCGCTGTACGTGGGGCAGCCCGCCTGGGACACCGGCCGGCGCACCCTGACCGGCAAGCCGCAGGCGCTCGCCGAGTCGCTGCGGGCCTACGGGGAGATGGGCGTGGACCAGCTCCAGGTCCGCTTCCGCTGCCGGAGCCGGTCCGAACTGATCGACCAGATGCGGGCCTTCGCCATGGAGGTCGCACCGCACCTCACCTAGGTCCTGTCGCCACACTCCCGCCTGCCTCGCGACGCCATGCACGCACTCTCGCCGCACCGGGCGCAAGCCCGAGTACGTCCAGTACGAGGGCGTGCGCCCGGCACGCCGAGAGCACGCGCCTGACGCCGCGAGGCCGCCCTCCGGGCGACGACGGGAGTGTGACGACAGGACCTAGGGATCCGAAAGGAGCCATCGCATGGGCAAGCTGGACGGGCGGGTCGTCGTCATCACCGGCGCGGCGCGCGGGCAGGGGGAGCAGGAGGCGCGGCTCTTCGCCGACGAGGGGGCCCGGGTGGTCCTCGGGGACGTGCTGGACGGCCCCGGCGAGGCGCTGGCCAAGGAGCTGGGGGAGGAGCGGGCGCTCTACGTGCGCCTGGACGTGACCGCGGAGGCGGACTGGGCGGCGGCGGTGGCCGCGGCCAAGGAGCGCTTCGGGCGGATCGACGGCCTGGTGAACAACGCGGGCATCCTGCGCTTCAACGAGCTGGTGACGACGCCGCTGGACGAGTTCGAGGCGATCGTGCGGGTCAACCAGGTCGGCTGCTTCCTGGGCATCAAGGCGGTGGCGCCGGAGATCGCGGCGGCCGGCGGCGGCACGATCGTGAACACCGCCTCGTACACGGGCGTGACCGGCATGGCCGGGGTCGGCGCCTACGCGGCGAGCAAGCACGCGGTGCTGGGGCTGACCCGGGTGGCCGCGCTGGAGCTGGCGGCGAAGGGGATCCGGGTGAACGCGGTCTGCCCGGGGGCCATCGACACCGCCATGAGCAACCCGGAGGGCGTCGACCCGGCGGCCACCGCGGAGCTGTACCGCAAGCTGGTGCCGCTCGGGCGGATCGGGCGGCCGGAGGAGGTGGCGGCCCTGGCGCTCTTCCTGACCGGCGAGGACTCCGCGTACATCACCGGCCAGCCCTTCGTCATCGACGGCGGCTGGCTGGCCGGGGTCAGCCTCTTCTGAGCTTTTCTGACGCACCATCAGGTATTGACGCACCCACCGCGCGGTGCGAAAGTCGGGCACATCGCTGATCTGACGATTCGTCAGAAACTCACGAGGACGGTGAACTTCCGTGGAATTCGGGATCTTCGTACAGGGATACGTCGGCAAGCGGGCCGAGACCGATCCCGATGCCGAGCACAAGGCCCTCATCGAGGAGACCGAGTACGTCATCCAGGCGGACAAGTCGGGCTTCAAGTACGCCTGGGCCTCCGAGCACCACTTCCTGGAGGAGTACTCGCACCTCTCCGCCAACGACGTCTACCTCGGCTACCTCGCCCACGCCACCGAGCGCATCCACCTCGGCTCCGGCATCTTCAACCCGCTCGCCCAGGTCAACCACCCGGTGAAGGTCGCCGAGAAGGTCGCCATGCTCGACCACCTCTCCGGCGGACGGTTCGAGTTCGGCTCCGGGCGCGGCGCCGGCTCCCACGAGATCCTCGGCTTCTTCCCGGGCATCACGGACATGAACCACACCAAGGAGATCTGGGAAGAGACCATCGGCGAGTTCCCCAAGATGTGGCTCCAGGAGGAGTACGAGGGGTTCCAGGGCAAGCACTGGTCGCTGCCGCCCCGCAAGATCCTCCCCAAGCCGTACGGCAAGTCCCACCCGGCCATGTGGTACGCGGCCGGCTCCCCCGCCTCGTACGCCATGGCGGGGAAGAAGGGCCTCGGCGTCCTCGGCTTCAGCGTGCAGAAGGTCTCCGACATGGAGTGGGTCGTCGAGTCCTACAAGAACGCGATCAAGGAGGCCAAGGCGGTCGGCGACTTCGTCAACGACAACGTCATGGTGACCTCCACCGCCATCTGCGCCGAGACCCACGAGAAGGCCGTCGAGATCGCGGTGGGCGGCGGGCTCAACTACCTCCAGTCGCTGCTCTTCCGCTACCACGACACCTTCCCGCGCCCCGAGGGCGTCCCCGAGTGGCCCGAGCTGCTCCCCGAGTACTCGGCCGAGATCATCGAACTCCTCATCGCGGAGGAGCTGATGATCTGCGGCGACCCGTCGGAGGTCCTCGCCCAGTGCCGCCGCTGGGAGCGGGCGGGCGCCGACCAGCTCTCCTTCGGCCTGCCGATCGGGATCTCGTACGAGGACACGATGAACTCCATCAAGCTCATCGGCGAGCACGTCATCCCGAACATCGACACGGACCCCGTCCACCGCACCACCCGCTTCCGGCAGGGCGCGGGCTCCTGACGGAGCCCTCGCCACCCCCGTGTGGGCAATCGTCCCGCAGGGCGGGACGGGTGGGCACACGGGACGGCGCCCACGCGGGCGCCTCCGGGCCCCGTGCCCTGACCCGCACCCCCAGCGCGGGGCGGCGTCTTCCCGGACCGCCGCCCCGTACCGGCCCCGGCCGGAGGCAACCGCAGCCGCGGCCGGCTGCGCCAGGCCCCCGACCGGGGCGCGCCCGTGCTCCCGCGCGGGACCCGCGCAGAAAGGACGGCCCATGCTCGACCACCTCATCAAGGGCGCCACCGTCGTCGACGGCACCGGCGCCCCCGCCTTCACCGCCGACGTCGGCCTCCGCGACGGACGGATCGCCGTCATCGCCGAGCCAGGCACCGTCACCGAGGAGGCCGGGACCAGCGAGGACGCCACCGGACTCGTCCTCGCCCCCGGCTTCGTCGACCCGCACACCCACTACGACGCCCAGCTCTTCTGGGACCCCTACGCCACCCCCTCCATGAACCACGGCGTCACCACCGTCGCGGGCGGCAACTGCGGCTTCACCCTCGCCCCGCTCCACCCGGACCGGCCCGAGGACGCCGACTACACCCGCCGGATGATGTCCAAGGTCGAGGGCATGGCCCTGAAGGCCCTGGAGGAGGGGGTCGACTGGAGCTGGTCCTCCTTCTCCGAGTACCTCGACGCCCTCGACGGACGCACCGCCGTCAACGCGGGCTTCATGGTCGGCCACTGCGCCCTGCGCCGGTACGTGATGGGGGCGGACGCGGTCGGCGGACAGCCCACCGAGGAGCAGCTGGCCCGCATGGTCGCCCTCCTCAAGGAGGCCATGGCGGCCGGCGCCTGGGGCCTGTCCACCACCCAGTCGGCCACCCACTCCGACGGCGACGGCGCCCCCGTCGCCTCCCGGCACGCCCTGCCCGCCGAGCTGATCGCCCTGTCGGAGGCCGTCGGCGAGCACGAGGGCACCCAGATCGAGGCCATCCTCGCGGGCTGCCTCGACCAGTTCTCCGACCCGGAGATCGACCTCTTCGTCGCGATGACGGCCGCCGCCGGACGCCCGCTCAACTGGAACGTCCTCACCATCGACGCCGCCGTCCCCGAACGCGTCCCGCGCCAGCTCCTCGCCTCCGAGCGGGCCCGCGCGGCCGGCGGCCGGATCGTCGCCCTCACCATGCCGATCCTCACCCCCATGAACATGTCGCTCGGCACCTTCTGCGCCCTCAACCTCATCCCCGGCTGGGGCGAGGTCCTCGGCCTGCCGGTGCCCGAGCGGATCGAGCGGCTGCGCGACCCCGCCGTCCGGGCCGAGCTGCTGCGCCGCGCCGACTCCAAGGAGGCGGGCGTCTTCCGGCGGCTGGCGAACTTCGGCCGGTACGTCATCGGGGACACGTACAGCAAGGAGAACGCGGGCCTGTCCGGGCGGGTCGTCAAGGACATCGCCGCCGAGCGCGGCCAGGACGCCTTCCAGTGCCTGGTCGAGATCTGCGCCAACGACGAGCTGCGCACCGTGCTGTGGCCGATGCCCACCGACAACGACCCGGCCTCCTGGGAGCTGCGCCGCGCGACCTGGGAGCACGAGGACGTGCTGCTCGGCGGCTCCGACGCGGGCGCCCACCTGGACCGGATGTGCGGGGCGCCGTACACCACCCGCTTCCTCGGCGACTGCCTGCGCGGCCGGAAGCTGGTGCCGCTGGAGCAGGCGGTGCGGATGCTCAGCGACGACCCGGCCCGGCTCTTCGGGCTGGTCGAGCGGGGCCGGATCACCGAGGGCTTCCACGCCGACCTGGTCCTCTTCGACCCGGAGCGGATCGACGCGGGCCCGGCGACCCTGGTCCACGACCTGCCCGGGGACAGCCCGCGGCTGGACTCGCGGGCGGTCGGGATCGTGTCGGTGCGGGTCAACGGGGTCGAGACGGTACGCGACGACGAGGTGACGGGCGCCATCCCGGGCCGGGTGCTGCGCTCGGGCCGCGACACGAGGACGGTGAGCACCAGGTGACGATCACGGAGCGGCTGTACATAGGGGGCGAGTGGGTCGAGCCCGACGGCGGCCACTACGAGGTGACCGACCCGGCCACCGAGGGGCTGGTCGGCCTCGCCCCGGAGGCGTCCCGGGCGCAGGTGTACGCGGCGGCCGAGGCGGCCCGGGACGCCTTCGGCACCTGGTCGCGGACGAGGCCGGAGGAGCGGGCCGCGATCCTGGACCGGGCCGCCGACCTGATGGCCCGCGACGCGGAGGCGAACACGCTGCTGGCCCGCGCGGAGACCGGGGCGACGACGGCGACGGCGCGCGGGATGCAGGTGGCGGTGGGCGCCTCGCGCTTCCGGCGGTACGCGCGCGGCGCCCTGGAGCCGGTCGAGCAGGCGCTGCCGCCGCAGATCAACGAGGCGGGCCCGATGGGGAAGGCCGGGGTGTTCGGGGCGGTCGCGGTGCGCCGCCCGGTCGGCGTGGTCACCTGCGTCACCTCGTACAACAACCCCTGGGCCAACCCGGCGGGCAAGATCGCCCCGGCGCTCGCCATGGGCAACACGGTGGTGGTGAAGCCGGCCCCGCAGGACCCGCTGTCGGTGTTCGCGATGGTCCGCGCGCTGGCGGAGGCGGGGGTCCCGGACGGGGTGGTCAACCTGGTCACCGGCTCCGCCCCGGCGGTGGGCGAGGCGGCCGTGGACTCCCCGGCGGTGGACATGGTCTCCTTCACCGGCTCCACGGCGGTCGGCCAGGCGATCGGCGAGGTCTGCGGCCGGAGCCTGAAGCGGCAGCTGATGGAGCTCGGCGGCAAGGGCGCCGCGCTGGTCTTCGACGACGCCGACCTGGACTCCGCGGTGATGGGGATCGGCACGACCTTCTCCTTCTACAGCGGGCAGATCTGCACCGCGCCGACCCGGGTGCTGGCCCAGCGCGGGATCCACGACCGGCTGGTCGAGAAGCTGACCGGCTACCTCGGCTTCATGAAGGTCGGCGACCCGGCGGAGCGGGGCACGGTGGTCGGCCCGGTGATCTCGGCGGCGCACCGGGACCGGATCGAGTCGTACGTGGAGCTGGGCCGCAAGGAGGGCGCCACGGTGGTGGCGGGCGGCGAGCGCCCGTCGGGCCCGGGCCTCGACCGGGGCTTCTACGTGGCGCCGACGCTGCTCGCGGACTGCACCAACGAGATGCGGGTGGTCCGGGAGGAGATCTTCGGCCCGGTGGTCGTGGTGGTGCCCTTCGACGACGAGGAGGAGGGGATCGCCCTCGCCAACGACAGCGACTACGGGCTGATCGACTACGTCTGGTCCGGCGACGTGGCCCGCGCCTTCCGCGTCGCGGCCCGGCTGCGGGCGGGCGGGGTCGGGGTGAACACGATCGGCCGGAACATGGAGGCGCCGTTCGGCGGCTTCAAGAAGAGCGGGGTCGGCCGGGACGTGGGCTCGTACGCGCTGCACGCGTACAGCGAGACGCAGGCGGTGGTCTGGCCGGGCTGAGCGGATCCGGCGCCGTCCGGGCGGGACGTCCCGGCGGATCCGGCGCCGTCCGGGCGGATCCGGGACCTTCGGTGCGGACCGGGGGTCTTCCGGCACCTTCCCGTTTCCGGAGACCTTCGGAAAATTCCTCGGGAAATTTTTGAATCGGACATTCCGGACAGTGCTGCGGTTCCCGCATATCGGACACTCGCGCCGGACCTACCGCTTGGTCGGTCCGGCCGGGTCGTCGATCTTTCAATCATTGGCGACCACCCGGATTCGCCCTCAGATTGCAAGGTGATGATCGATCAAATGAGCGGACGACGATCTTCCGGATGTGGAAACCGCAGCATTTAACGTCCTGTTCATGACTCAGGTGGATGTGCGGCCCCAGGCCGGAGACACGGTAAGGGGCACCGCGACCGCGGGTGGCACCACCGACCAGCGCGGCGTGCGCACCAAGGGCCTCGGCGGCAACTCCGTGGGCCTGATGGGCAGCGCCGTCATCGGCATCTCCACCGTCGCCCCCGTCTACTGCCTCACCTCGACCCTCGGCTCCACCGCCGGCGAGGTCGGCCTCCAGATGCCCGCCGTCTTCCTCGCGGGCTTCCTGCCGATGCTCCTCGTCGCGTTCGCGTACCGCGAGCTGAACAAGGTCATGCCCGACTGCGGCACCTCCTTCACCTGGACCGTGAAGGCGTTCGGCCCCAAGGTCGGCTGGATGTGCGGCTGGGGCCTGGTGATCGCGACGATCATCGTGCTGTCGAACCTGGCCGGCGTCGCCACCTCGTACTTCTGGCTGCTCGCCGGGGAGATCACGGGCAATCCGTCGATCGCCGCCCTGGACGACAACAAGGCCGTCCACATCGTCACCTGCCTCGCCCTGATCGCCACCGCCACCGCGATCAGCTACCGGGGCATGACCGCCACCAAGGGCCTGCAGTACACCCTGGTCGGCCTCCAGCTCGTCGTCCTCGGCCTGTTCGTGGCGATGGCGCTGTCGAAGGCCGGCTCCTTCGAGACCTCGGTCGACTTCTCCTGGTCCTGGATGAACCCCTTCGCGGTGCAGTCCTTCGCCGCGTTCACCGCCGGACTCTCCCTGTCGATCTTCATGTACTGGGGCTGGGACGCCTGCATGGCGACCAACGAGGAGACCACCGGCAGCGCCAAGACCCCCGGCCGCGCCGCGCTCATCGCGATGGTCGTCCTGGTCGGCTCCTACCTGGCCACCGGCATCGCCGCCCAGATGGCCGTCGGCTCCGGCGGCGAGGGCCTCGGCCTGGCCAACCCGGAGACCTCCGACAACGTCTTCGCCGCCCTGGCCGGCCCCGTCATGGGCCCCGCCCTCGGCATCCTGCTCTTCGTCGCCGTGCTCGCCTCGGCCGCCGCCAGCCTCCAGACGACCTTCATCCCGGTCGCCCGCACGGTCCTGGCCATGTCCACCTACGAGGCCCTGCCGAAGTCCTTCACCAAGGTCCACCCGGTCTTCAAGACCCCCGGCAAGGCGACGATCGTCGCCGGTGTCGCCACCGGCGTCTTCTACACGGTGATGACCCTGGTCAGCGAGCACGTCCTGGTCGACACGATCTACGCGCTCGGCCTGATGATCTGCTTCTACTACGCGCTGACGGCCTTCGCCTGCGTCTGGTACTTCCGCGGCGAGCTCTTCCGCTCCGTGCGCGACTTCGCCTTCAAGGGCCTCATGCCGGCCCTCGGCGGCCTGATGCTCACCGCCGTCTTCGCCAAGACGCTGTACGACATGTGGGACCCGGCCTACGGCTCCGGCTCCGCGGTCCTCGGCGTCGGCTCCGTCTTCGTCATCGGCGTCGGGCTGCTGCTGCTCGGCGTGGTGATCATGCTGGTGATGCAGCGCCGCAGCCCCGCGTTCTTCCGCGGCGAGGTGCTCACCAAGGAGACCCCGTCGCTGGTGGTCGCGGACTGATGGACTCCGCGACCGTCGGCTGACGGAAACGACGAGGTGGCGGGCCCGTGGGGGGTCCCGCCACCTTTGTCGTTCCCGGCGCCGCCGCGGTCAGTGGCCGCCGGGCAGCAGCCCCGAGACCAGCTTGTTCGGCGCCGGCATCTCGGCCGGGGCGCCGCCCTTGCCCTGCGGCATCAGGACCCCGCTGAGCGGGATCACGGAGGGGAGGTTGGCGCCCCCGGTGTCGGCGGCGGCGGTCCCGGCGGCGGCGGTGAGACCGCCGGCCACGGCGAGTCCGGTCAGGGCGGCTGCGGTGAGGATCTTCTTCATGTCCGCTCCAACGCGGACGGACAGGGTCCGGTTACGGGCGGAGGGGGCGGCCCCGGACCCCCGCCGGGCCCTCTTTAGGATGCGCGCGTGACTACGGGGACAGGCGGGACAGACGTGACGGACGGGGATCGCGGCGGCTGGCGGACCCGCCCCGCGCGGGCGGCGGACCTGGAGCCCGTCGCCGAGCTGAAGGCCGTCGTGATGCGCGCCGACCTGGAGCGGCTGGGCCGCTACGACGAGCACCGGGTCCGGCAGCGGCTCCGGGACGAGTTCCGGCCCGAGCACACCTCGGTCGTCGAGGTGGCGGGCGCCTTCGCCGGATGCGTGGCCTTCGCCCCCGACGAGCCCGGCCCCGGCCGGCGCCTCTTCCACTTCTACCTCGCCCCCGAGGCCCAGGGCCGGGGCCTCGGGACGGCGGTGCTGCGGACGCTGCTCGACCGGGCGGACACCGAGGGCGTCCCCGTCCGGCTGACCGTCGTCCAGGGCAGCCCCGCCCGCCGCCTCTACGAGCGGGCGGGCTTCACGGTCGAGTCCGAGGACCCGATCGACGTGCGGATGGTGCGGGAACCGGCCCTCAGAACGCCGCGCCCGCCGGCTGCCGGGTCGTGACGTTGATCCGGTTGAAGAAGTTGGTGAGCGCGACCATCAGCACGATCGAGGCGAGCTGCTTCTCGTCGAAGTGATCGGCCGCCGCGTCCCAGACGGCGTCCGGCACCGCGTCCGGGCTGTCGGCGAGCCGGGTCGCCGACTCGGCGAGCGCCAGCGCGGCCCGCTCCTCGTCGGAGAAGTACGGGGTCTCGCGCCAGGCGGCGACCGCGAACAGCTTCTCGTCGCCCACGCCGTTCTTCCGGGCGCTCTTCACCCCGAAGTCGACGCAGAACCCGCAGTTGTTGATCTGGCTGGCCCGCAGGTGCACGAGCTCCAGGGTCGACTCCGCGACCCCGCCCTCCCGCACCGCCTTCACCAGGCCCATGATCGCCGGGCCGGTGTCGCGGAGCACGTGGGCGGGGTTGGTCATCCGGGGCTTGATCGCGTGCTGCATGGTCCGCTCCTGGGAGTCCGCGGGACCGGGGTCGTGTGCCGCCGGTCCCTTCCGTTCCGTTGCCTTCACCGCAGTGACGGATCGGGGGACGGGGAATGTGACACGCCCCGGGAAATTTCTTTCGGAGTGCCCGGATCACCCCTCCGTACGCGCTCCCTCGGCCCCCTCTGAGGGCTCGGCCGGCTCGGCCGGGTCGGTCGGCTCGGGCGGCTCGGCGACGAGGGCGGTGGCGACCGTGCGGAAGCCGACGCGGGCGTACATCCGGGCCACCGTGGCGTCCGTGGCGCTCAGGAAGACGGTCGTCACACCGGCCGCGCGCGCGTCGGCGACGAGCGCCGCCGTGACCGCGAGCCCGAGCCCCCGGCGCCGGGCCTCCGGGCGGGTGCCGACCCCGACGACCTCCGAGACCGCGCCGACCGGCTGGTGCTGCCCGGCGGCCAGCGCGGTGCCGGAAGGACCGAAGGCCGCCGCGAGCCGGGTGAGACCCGCCGCGATCCGCTCCCCGACCTGGACGGCGGCGCCGGGGGTGGGGGTGGCTCCGAACGCGGCGTACGGGGCGGCGACCGCGCTCTCCAGGGCGGGATCGGCCGCGCCGACCATGCGCACGACGACGCCCTCCGGCAGCGCGCCCGGCGGCTCGGCGCCCTCGGCGAGGACCATCAGCGGGTGCTCCCGCACCACGAGGCCGCTCGCCTCGGCCGCCGCCCGCAGCCCCGGCGTCGTCTCCGCCACCCACTCGAACGCCTCGGGCGCCCCCAGCTCCCGCTGCCGCGCCCGTACCGCGTCCACGGCGGCCACGGACACCGGGCCCGCGTGGCCGAGGGCGGGCCGCGCGTAGTACGGCCACCCGGCCCCGTCCCGTACGAAGAGGGTCAGCGGCCCGAACGCCTCCGCGCGGGCGGCGGAGCGGGGCACGGCGTCGTAGTAGGTCTCCAGGAGCGTCAGCATGGGCCCAGGATGTCGTACGGGCGCGGGCGCGCGGGATGATGGAGCCATGACCGAGATCCTCACCCCCCGCCTGCTGCTGCGCCGCTGGACCGACGACGACCTCGTGCCCATGGCCGAGATCAACGCGGACCCGGAGGTCATGCAGTGGATCGGCGACGGCTCCGTACGCGACCTGGAGACGACGGCGGGGAACATCGAGCACTGGGAGGAGGAGTGGGACGACGAGGGCTTCGGGCTCTTCGCCGTCGAGCTCCTCGGCTCCGGCGAACTGATCGGCTTCACCGGCCTGTCCGTCCCGCACTTCCTGCCGGAGGCGGAGCACGAGGTGGAGATCGGCTGGCGCCTGGGCCGCCAGTACTGGGGCCAGGGCTACGCCTCGGAGGCCGCGCACGCCGCCCTGGAGTTCGCGCTCCAGGACCGCGGCCTGGAGCGGGTGATCAGCATCGCGCGCGCCGCGAACACGGCGTCGGAGAACGTGATGCGCAAGCTGGGCATGACGCTGGAGCGGGAGACGGTCCACCCGGAGTTCGGGCACGCGCTGCGCATCCACGCGATCGACCTCACGGAGTACCGGGCCTGAGGGCGCTGCGGGCGGCGGTACCGGCGGCGGTACAGGACGGTGACCCGACGGCGACCCGGGGGTGACAGGGACCCGTCATCCTCGCGGTAGCGGTGCGGACCGAGGGGGAGCCGTGAACGGGACCACGCACACCTGCCCGGGCTGCGGGCGACACGATCTGACGCAGGCGGTGCCCGCCGTGTACCTGGCCGGCCGCACCGCCGTCACCAGCCGCGAGCGCGACGCCGGCGGCGCCGCGCGCACCGTGACCCGCATCGCCACCACCGCGCTCGCCGACGCGCTCGCACCGCTGCCGAGGCGTCCGGGCCGCGCGCTCGGCGGCCTCGGGATGCTCGCCGCGGTCGTCGGCATCGGCGCGTTCCTGGGCGGGCGGCTGGCCGAGGGCGCCGAGGGGGACGGCGCCGGGGCCGGCTTCCCCCAGGACACCGGCCCCGACCTCGCCTTCCTCGACACCGTCGCGGCCGTCGCCCTGGGCGTCGTCGTCTTCGTCGCGGTCGTGCTGCTGGGCCGTGAGGCGGCGTTCGCCCTGCGGACCCGGGGCCGGGGCCGGGCCGAGGAGCTGTGGTCGCACGGCTGGTACTGCCACCGCTGCGGCACCGTCACCTTCCACGGCGTGCCCGGCGAGGACCGGGTCCCGCTCTCGCTCCAGGGCTTCCGCGAGCGGGTGTGGGAGCGCGGCGGCTACGGGCCGATGGCGGTGCGGCGGCCCGTCACCGGCCGGTAGCCCCCGCCCGTCCCAGGAACACCGGGTTCGTGAAGGCGGCGAGGGCGCCCGGCAGGGGTGGGGCGGTGGCCGGGTGGCGGACCTCGGCGCGGACGTACGTGGAGTAGGCGGCGGTCGTCGTCCACTCGGCGGTGTCGGTGTCCTGGACGGTGTGCAGGACACCCTGGTCCGTGACGAGGCGCAGCGTCCCGCCGGGCGGGGCGCCGGTGACGCGGAGGCGGACGGTGACGGGCTCGTCGGCGCGGACCGGGAGGCGTTCGCCGATCCCGGCGGTCCGGCCGCGCCCGTCGGTGACGCGGAAGTCGAGGGAGACGGCCGAGGACTCGGCGACGTAGCTGCGCCCGGCCCGCGGCCCGGCCAGGACCGCCGCCCGGCTCAGCTCCTCCGCGAGGACGACGGTCTGCGGGGTGCCGACCCGGTCGGGGTCGCGGTGGGCGTCGCTGTTGCCCATCGCGGGTGTCCAGCGCCCGCGCGCGAGGGCCGCGTCCCAGCCGGCCAGGGCGACCTCGTCGTCGGGGGTGTAGGGGCCGTTCCACACCTCCACCGCGTCGGCGTCGGCGAAGCCGAACTTCCAGGCGCAGCCGACGCAGGTGGCCTGCGGGTGGGCGGGGACGACGAGGCCGCCGGAGCGGCGGATCTCGCGGGCGAAGTGGCCGAAACGGTTCTCCCGGGCCCGGTAGCGCCAGTCGACGAAGGTGCCCGGGTCGGTGCCGAGGGCGAGGACGTGCCCGTTGCGGGTGGTGACCTCCTCGCCGAGCAGGACCAGCAGGTCGTCCCCGGCGTGCGGGGCCCACGCGCCGTGCCCGGCATGGGTGTTGTGCTCGGTGGCGGTGAGGAAGTCGAGCCCCGCCGCGCGCGCGAGGGCGGCGACCTCGGCCGGGGTGCGGCGCCCGTCGGAGTACACGGTGTGCAGGTGGCAGTCGCCCCGGTACCAGGCCCGGCCGCGCCCCCGGGCCCGCTCGGGCGGGTAGGCGACCGGGACGGCGGGCGCGTCCGGCCCCTTCGTCAGGCTCACGGTCACGGTGTACGCGAGGCCCTGCGGGGCGACGGTGTAGGGAGCGAGCACGAGGTGCCACAGGCCGGGCCGCAGCGGCCCCGCGACGTAGCCGGGGGTGGCGTCGTCGGCCCGTACGAAGAACTCCGTGCGCGCGCCGCCGGACCAGCCGCGGAAGCCCCGGCCGCCGAGCGCGGTGCCGCGCTGGTCGAAGAGCCCGATGTCGAGGGCGTTGCCCTGGGTGCCGGGCGGCACGGGCGGCCGGTCGTAGGTGTAGGCCACGCGCAGCTCGCGGACGCCGGGCGGCAGCTCGACGGGCAGGTACACGTAGTCGGGGGAGCCCGGCGGAAGGCTCCCGCTCACGGTGCGGCCGAGCCCCCCGCCGCCGTCGGCCCGGGCGAAGCTCACGGTCCCCAAGGTAAGCGCGCCCGCGGCACCCGTCACGAGGAGCGCGCGTCTGGTCGTCTCCGTCATGCCCCCGACTGTCCTCCGCCCCGGTGAACGGGGGAACAACGGGAAACGGTCACTGTGGGGCCCCAAGCCCTCCCGTCGCGCCCCTCGGAATTCGGCGCGGCAGCCCCTACCGTGCCGTCATGCGGATCTCGACCACGATCTTCCTGACCGACGAGACCATCACCCCCGTGCGGCTCGCCCGCGAGCTGGAGCGGCGCGGCTTCGCCGGGCTCTATCTGCCCGAGCACACCCACATCCCCGTCGAGCGGACCACGCCCTACCCGGCCGGCGGGCCGCTGCCGCCGGAGTACGGGCGGGTGCTCGACCCGTTCGTCGCGCTCGGGCAGGCCGCCGCCGTCACCGAGCGGCTGCTGCTCGGGACCGGCGTCACCCTGGTGACCGAGCACGACCCGATCGCGCTCGCCAAGCGGATCGCGACCCTCGACCACCTGTCGGGCGGGCGCTTCACCCTCGGCGTCGGCTTCGGCTGGAACCGCGAGGAGGCCGACGACCACGGCGTCACCTGGTCCACCCGGCGCGAGCGCACCCGCGAGGCCGTGCACCTGATGCGCGCCCTGTGGGCGCCCGAACCCACCGCGTACACGGGGGAGTCGGGCCTCTCCGTACGCGCCTCCCACGCCTGGCCGAAACCGCCGGGCGGCGCGCCCCGCGTCCTGGTCGGCGGGGCGGCGGGCCCCAAGCTCTTCGCGCACATCGCCGACTACGCGGACGGCTGGATGCCCATCGGGGGCCGCGGCCTCACCGAGACGCTGCCGAGGCTGCGCGAGGTCTGGGAGGCGGCGGGCCGCGACCCGAAGGCCCTCCAGACGGTCCCGTTCGCCGTCCACCCCGCCCCCGGCAAGCTCGCCCACTACGCGGACCTGGGCTGCGAGGAGGTCGTGGTCCAGCTCCCGCCGGGCGGGGAGGGGGAGGTGCTGCGGACGCTGGACACGTACGAGCGGTATCTGCCGTGACGGCGCTATAGTGCCACTATGGCAACGACGACGATTCAGGTCTCCCGGGAGACCCGCGATCACCTGGCCTCCCTCGCCGCCGAGCGCGGGCTCACCCTGGGACAGCTCGTCCAGCAGCTCGCGGAGCGGGAGCCGACCCGCGAGCAGATCGCCGAGCGGCTCAAGGCCGACCGCGAGGTGGCCCGCCGCAACATGGGCGTGGAGATGAGCGACGAGGAGTTCGACCGGGCGCCCGACGTCCTCGGCAACATCTACCGGATCGCGGCCGAGAAGGTGCGGGCCGCACGGGACGACGCCGCGTGATCATCCTCGACACCAGCGCCATCCTGGCCGTGGCCGAGGGCCACAAGGCCCTCAACCAGCTCGCGGCGAACATGGCGAACACGCCGGGCGACGTCATGTGGGCACCGGCCCTGTGCCTGGCGGAGGCGGTGGCGGCGGACGAAGGCGTCAGCCGCGCCGTCCTCGGGCTCTCCTCGGTCGTGGTCGACAACCTCGACACCGTCGCGGCCGTCACCGTCGGCACCCTCGTGCGCGACGGCTTCGGCTCCCCGGACACCTGCCACGCGCTCTACTGCGCCTCGCCCCGGGCGCAGTTCACCGGCATGTCGATCCTGCTCACCGCCCACGAGGGCCGCTACCCGCCCGGCATCGTCACCGTGGACATCGACGCCCCCGGGATACTGGGCTACCACTGACCGCGCCGTCAGGTCCGCCCCGCCCCCACGGCCCATGTCCCCCCACCGCCCCCGCTCGTATGCTCGGTCCATGACGGATCACCAGGCACGACGCCCCGCAGGACCCACCGAGAACGCGATGCGGCGCGCGCTCAGGCGGGCCAGGGACGGGGTAGCGCTCGACGTCGCCGAGGCCGTGGTGCTGCTCCAGGCGCGCGGGGACGCGCTCGCGGAGCTGGTCGGCGTGGCCGGGCGGGTGCGGGACGCCGGGCTCGAAGCCGCCGGGCGGCCCGGCATCGTGACGTACTCGAAGAGCGTCTTCATACCCCTCACCCGGCTCTGCCGGGACAAGTGCCACTACTGCACCTTCGTCACCGTGCCCGGCAAACTCCGCCGCGCCGGCCACGGGATGTTCATGACCCCCGACGAGGTCCTCGACATCGCCCGCCGAGGCGCCGAACTCGGCTGCAAGGAAGCCCTCATCACTCTCGGCGACAAGCCCGAGGACCGCTGGCCCGAGGCCCGCGAGTGGCTCGACGCGCACGGCTACGACGACACCCTCGCGTACGTCCGCGCCATGGCGATCCGGATCCTGGAGGAGACCGGACTCCTGCCGCACCTCAACCCCGGCGTCCTGTCCTGGACCGACTTCCAGCGGCTCAAGCCCGTCGCCCCCAGCATGGGCATGATGCTGGAGACCACCGCCGAGCGCCTGTGGAGCGAGCCCGGCGGCCCCCACCACGGCTCGCCCGACAAGGAGCCCGCCGTCCGGCTGCGGGTCCTGGAGGACGCCGGCCGCTCCTCCGTCCCCTTCACCTCGGGGCTGCTGCTCGGCATCGGCGAGACCTACGAGGAGCGCGCCGAGTCCCTGTTCGCGCTGCGCCGCGTCGCCCGCGCCTACCACGGCGTCCAGGAACTGATCATCCAGAACTTCCGCGCCAAGCCCGACACCGCGATGCGCGCGATGCCCGACGCCGAGATCGACGACCTCGTCGCCACCGTCGCCGTCGCCCGCCTGATCATGGGCCCGAGCGCCTGCCTCCAGGCGCCCCCGAACCTGGTGGACGCCGAGTACGAGCGGCTCCTCGCGGCCGGCGTCGACGACTGGGGCGGCGTCTCCCCGCTCACCATCGACCACGTCAACCCCGAGCGCCCCTGGCCGCAGATCGAGGAGCTCGCCGCACGCTCCCGCGCCGCCGGCTTCGAGCTGCGCGAACGCCTCTGCGTCTACCCCGAGTTCGTCCGCCGCGGCGAGCCCTGGCTGGACCCCCGGCTGCTGCCGCACGTCCGCGCCCTCGCCGACCCGGAGACCGGCCTCGCGAACCCGGACGCCGTCGTCCGCGGCCTGCCCTGGCAGGAGCCCGACGAGGCGTTCACCGCCGCCGGCCGCACCGACCTGCACCGCACCATCGACACCGAGGGCCGCACCGGCGACCGCCGCGAGGACTTCGACGAGGTGTACGGGGACTGGGACGCGCTCCGCGAGGCCGCCGCGCCCGGCATGGTGCCGCAGCGGATCGACACCGACGTCCGCGAGGCCCTCGCCGTCGCCGCCGACGACCCCACCCGGCTCACCGACCCCCAGGCGCTCGCCCTGCTGCACGCCGACGGCCCGGCCCTCGACGCGCTGACCCGGATCGCGGACGACGTCCGCCGCGCCGCCGTCGGCGACGACGTCACGTACGTCGTCACCCGCAACATCAACTTCACCAACGTCTGCTACACCGGCTGCCGCTTCTGCGCCTTCGCCCAGCGCCGCACCGACGCCGACGCGTACACCCTCTCCCTGGACCAGGTCGCGGACCGCGCCCAGCAGGCGTGGGAGGTCGGCGCGGTCGAGGTGTGCATGCAGGGCGGCATCCACCCGGACCTGCCCGGCACCGCCTACTTCGACATCGCGCGGGCCGTGAAGGAGCGCGTCCCCGGGATGCACGTGCACGCCTTCTCGCCGATGGAGGTCGTCAACGGCGCCTCCCGCACCGGGCTCTCGATCCGCGAGTGGCTGACGGCCGCGAAGGAGGCGGGGCTCGACTCGATCCCCGGCACCGCCGCCGAGATCCTCGACGACGAGGTCCGCTGGGTGCTCACCAAGGGCAAGCTGCCCACGGCCACCTGGATCGAGGTGATCACCACCGCGCACGAGCTGGGCCTGCGCTCCTCGTCCACGATGATGTACGGGCACGTCGACCAGCCCCGGCACTGGCTCGGGCACTTCCGCACGCTCTCCCGCATCCAGCAGGAGACCGGCGGCTTCACGGAGTTCGTGACCCTGCCGTTCATCCACACCAACGCGCCGGTCTACCTCGCGGGCATCGCCCGCCCCGGCCCCTCCGTGCGCGACAACCGGGCCGTCATCGCGATGGCCCGGCTGCTGCTCCACCCGCACATCCCCAACATCCAGACCAGCTGGGTGAAGCTGGGCACGGAGGGCGCGGCGGAGATGCTCCGCTCGGGCGCCAACGACCTCGGCGGCACCCTCATGGAGGAGACCATCTCCCGTATGGCCGGGTCGAGTTACGGCTCCTACCGCTCGATCCGCGACCTGGAGGCCATCGCGGAGAGCGCCGGCCGCCCGGCGAAGCCCCGTACGACGCTGTACGGGGAGGTGCCGGACGAGCGGCAGCGCACGGCGCGGGCGTCGGACGGACACCTGCCGGAACTGCTGCCGCTCGTCCAGGACTAGGGGCCCGGAGGCCCGGAGGCCCGGGGGCTCGGGGGTCAGCCCACCAGGAGCTCGCGCTTGAGCTCCTTGAGCTCCTGGTGGTCGACGCCGATGCCCTTGCGCAGGTACGCGCGGAAGGAGCCGTACTTCTGCTCCACCTCGTCGAAGCTGGCGTTCAGGTAGCCGGGGCGGACGTCCAGGAGCGGCTTGTAGACGGCGGCCTGGGCGGGCGGCAGGTGGGAGAGGACGGCCTCGTTGGCGGCGGCCCGGTAGGTGTTGCTGGCGAGGTAGTCGGCCATGACCGTCTCCTCGGGCACGCCGAGCGCGGTCAGCAGCGCCGCCTCGGCCCAGCCGGTGCGGTCCTTGCCGGCGGTGCAGTGGAACAGCACGCCGCCGTCGCCGATCCGGTCGAAGACCGTGCCGTACGCGGCCTTCGCCGTGTCGCCGCTCACCATGAAGCGGTTGCCCTGGACCATCATGCCCTCGGCCTCGGCCGGGGACTTGGGCATCGTGGCGAAGGTGCCGGTGCCCGCGAGCACGTCGGCGACGCGGTAGCGCGCGCCGGCCGGGACGCGGTCGGGGGCGCTGGTCCGCTCGGACTCCATGCGCAGGTCGAAGACCGTGCGGATGCCGAGCCGCTTCAGCTTGGCCAGGTCGGCGTCGGTGGCCTTGTCGAGGGCGTCGGAGCGGTAGACCTCGCCCATCTTGACCCAGTGCCCGTCGCGGGTGCGGTAGCCGCCCGCGTCGCGGAAGTTGACCGTGCCCTGGAGCCGGATCAGCCGGTCGGCCAGCCGCAGCGAGCCGCCCCGCTCGGGGACCAGGTCGAACCATCGGCGGTCGGCGGAGGGCAGCCCGGTCACGGTGACGCTGCCGGCGGAGCCGCCGCGGGCGACCGTGCGCCCGTCGGTGCGGACGGCGACGGACCGGACGCCGGGGGCGTTCCAGGTGACCGTGAAGGTGCCGCCGGCGTTCTCGGTGACGGTCGCGGCGGTGAAGGGGATGGCGGTGCGGGAGTGCTCCGCGCGCCCGTGCTCGGGGCGGGTGTGCGCGGAGGCGGTCGGGGCGCCGAGACCCACCAGGAGCGCGGCGGCGGCCAGCGCGGCGGAGGCGGTCTTGACTCGTGTCACAGGACTCATGGCGCGGATCGTTCTGGCCCGCCGCGAACAACCGGTGAACTGCGGTCGAAACGCTACCGAAAATGGACTGTCAGGCGTCGGATCACATAACGCTCCGATCCCCGAACGAGCGCATCCGGTCTATTACAGTGCTGGACCAGAAGCGCCGACCGGGGGAGGCACGTCGTGACCACCACAGCCGCTGCCGTGTGGGGCCGCACCGAACAGCAGGACTTCCGCGCCCGCGTCCGCGGCTGCCTGCTCGGCGGCGCCGTCGGCGACGCGCTCGGCGCGGGCGCGGCCGGCCGCACCCTCGCCGAACTCCGCGCGGCCCACGGCCCCGGCGGCCTGACCGAACCGGTCCCCGCGCACGGCCGCCGCGGCGCCGTCACCGCGGCCACCCAGATGTCGCTGTTCACCGTCGACGGCCTGATCCGCGCCCAGGTCCGCCGCGACACCGGCGCCTGGCACCCGCCCACCGACGTGCACCGGGCGCACCTGCGCTGGGCGGCCACCCAGCGCGACTGGGGCCCGGACGAGCGGCGCCCCGGCCTCGGCTGGCTGGCCCGCGAGGAGTGGCTGTACGCCCGCCGGGACCCGGCCAGGGCCTGCCTGACCGGCTTCGGCGACGAGGTCCTCGGCACCCTGGACAAGCCCAAGAACCCGCGGGCCGCCGACTCCGGGGCCCTGGTCCGCTCGGCGCCCTTCGGCCTGCTCGTCGGCTGGGAGCCGCAGCTCGTCTGCCAGCTCGCGGTCGAGTGCGCGGCGCAGAGCCACGGCGACCCGGCCGGCTACCTCGCGGCCGGCGCCTTCGCGGTCGTCGTGCACGGGGCGGCCCGCGGCGACAGCGTGGAGGGCGCGGTGCGCACCGCGGTCGGCCAGCTCGCCGCGCGCCCCGGCCATGCGCCGGTGACCGCCGCCCTGGAGGCCGCGCTGGCCGCCGTACGCGCGGGGGCGCCGGACGCGGAGCGGGTGGCGGCGCTCGGGGCGGCGGAGGACCGGGCCGAGGGGCAGCTCGCGGCGGCCGTCTACTGCGCGCTGGTCGGCGAGGACGTCCGGCACGGGCTGCGGCTCGCGGTCAACCACGACGGCCCGTCGGCGGCGACCGGCGCCCTGACCGGGGCGCTGCTGGGCGCCGTGCACGGGGAGACGGCGCTGCCGCCGGCCTGGCTGGCCGGCCTGGAGGGCCGGGCGACGGTCCTGGAGCTCGCCGACGACCTCGCGATGGAGCTGACCCAGGGCGCCGCCCTGCACGGCCCCGCCGACGCGGCCCCCGACTGGCTGGCCCGCTACCCCCGCGACTGACCGGGCCGGACCCCGGCCCCGGCGGGGCGCTCAGCGCATCAGCTCCCCCGCGTTGACCAGCAGCGACTGCCCGGTGATGGCGCGCGCCCGGTCGGAGGCGAGGAAGGCCGCCGCCTCCGCCACGTCCCCGTCGGTGGCCAGCTCCGGGAGCGCCATCCGCTCGGTGAGCCGCCCCAGCACCTCGGCCTCCGGGACCTGCTCGGTGTGCGCGGTGAACTGCACGTACGCCTGCACCGGCGGCCCCCACATCCACCCCGGCAGCACGGTGTTGACCCGGATCCGGTGCGGGCCGAGCTCGCGCGCCATCGAGTACATGGCCGAGGTCAGCGCCCCCTTGGAGGCCGCGTACGCCGCCTGCCAGACCTGCGAGGGCGCGGCGACGGCCGACTGGGTGCCGATCAGGACCACCGAGCCGCCGCGCTCCTTGAGGGCGGGCAGGCAGGCCCGGGTCATCCGCAGGGTGCCCAGCAGGTTGACGTCCAGGACGCCTTGCCAGGTGGCGAAGTCGGCGTCCTCAAGCCCTCCGAAGTACGAGTCCCAGGCGGCGACGTGCACCACGGCGTCGATCCCGCCGAAGCGCTCCACGGCGAGCGCGGCCAGCGCCTCGCACTGGGCCTCGTCGGTGATGTCGGTGACCCGGTAGGCGGTGCGGTCGCCGCCGGGGTCGATCTCGGCGGCGGTCTTGGCGAGGTTGGCCTCGGTGCGCGCGCCGAGCACCGCCCGGCCGCCGTCCCGGACGACCGTCTCGGCGATCCGGTGGCCGAGCCCGGCGCCGACGCCCGACACGACGACCGTCTTTCCCTGGAGCAGTCCTTGGAGCGGCATCCGGAACCTCCCTGGGCCTGTTCAATGATCTGACGGCCCGTCAGAGTAGGTGCACGGAACCGAGCAGGGAAGGGGCAGGACGATGAGCGACACGGATACGGGCACGGATACGGGCCCGGGGGCGGGCGCGGGAACGGCCGCGGGGACCGGCGCGGAGACGTACGCGGAGCTGGCCGCGACCGGCCCGTACGGCGTGCGCCCCGGCCACGCGCTGATCACCATGGTCGAGCCGCACCCGGGCCACGAGTACGCGTACAACCGCTGGTACGAGGACGACCACTACTACGCGGGCGCGATGGCGATGCCCTGGATGTTCGCGGGCCGCCGCTGGGTCGCCACCCGCGCGCTCCAGGAGCTGCGCGGCCCGGAGAAGTCGGCGGTCGCCCAGCCGGTCACCGCGGGCTGCTACCTCTCCACGTACTGGATCACCGAGGGCCGCTACGACGAGCACATGAAGTGGACCGTCGGCATCAACAAGCGCCTCAACCGGGACGCCCGGGTCTACCACGACCGCACCCACGTCTTCACCGCGTTCCAGGACCACGAGGCGACCGTCTACCGGGACGGGGCGGCCGGCCCCCGGGACTTCCACGCCCTCGACCACCCGTACGCCGGGCTGGTCCTCCAGGTCGTCGACACGGAGGGGCCGGACGCCCGGGACGCGCTCGTGGAGCGGCTGCGCTCGCGCGAACTGCCGCGCCGGCTCGCGGGATCCCCCGCGGCGATGGTGACGCTCTTCCGGCCCACCCCGCTGCCCGGGGACCGGATGACGTACGTGAAGCAGGTCGAGGGGGTCGACAACCGGCTGACCCTGCTGTGGTTCCTGGAGGCCGATCCCCGCACCTGCTGGGAGGAGCACTTCGCGGACCTGGCGGCGGCGGAGTGGGGGGCGGGGGCGCGGGTGGAGCTGGTGGCCCCGTTCATCCCCACGGTCCCGGGCACGGACCGCTACGTGGACGAGCTGCGCTAGGACCTGTCCGGCGGACGGGAGGGGCCGGGAGGGGGCCGGAGGGGGCCGGGAAAAGCACCGAGCCCCCTCGGCCAGGACGGCGGACCGGACGAGAGGGCTCTACTCCTGTGGTGCGACGGGACGCGGGGTCACAGGGACCCGGCGCTCACCTCGCCCACGAACGCGTTCCAGGTGCCCGGGCCGAAGGACAGGGAGGGGCCCTCGGGGGCCTTGGAGTCACGGACCGCGATCGCGCTCACGACGGGGGACTTGACCTCGACGCAGGCCCCGTTGCCGCCGGAATAGGAGGACTTGGTCCAGGTGTCCGTGCCGCCCTGAATGATGCCCATGTTTCTCACTCCGGTTTCTGTAGGTGTCACGCCCACGTCCATCTGCCGTGGTGTGATCGACGCTACTGGTCCCGCCCGTCCGGCGGGACCGGCGTTCACTCGACCGGATGGCATATTCCAACTGTGCTTCCGTCAGGGAGAGTCAGGGGTGTACCGTGCCCGCCTCCTCCCCTTCCCTCTCCTCCTTGTACTCCTTCGCGATCCGCGCCACGAACTCCCGGGTCTGCTCCGCGTTCAGCGCCTGCGCCCGCAGGTGCTCGTACATCACGCTGTACTTGGCGACGTCCTGCGCCTTCTCCAGATACAGGTCGCTCGTCACGCCCTCGATGTACACCACGCTGGAGTCCGAGGTGTCGGGGAACTCCAGGATCGCGTAGTGCCCGCTGATGCCCGGATGCGCGCCCATCTCGAACGGCAGCACCTGCACGGTCACGTGCGGCAGCAGCGACTGCTCGATGAGGTGCTCCAACTGCTGCGCCATCAGCCGCCGTCCGCCGACCACCCGGCGCAGCGCGCCCTCGTCGATGACCACCCACAGCCGCAGCGGACGCTCGTCGTCCTTGATGCGGTCCTGGCGGCGGGTGCGGACCGTGACCCGCTTGTCGATGTCGGCGGCGGTCGACTCCGGCAGCGCCCCGCTGATGACCGCCTCGGCGTAGCCGTGCGTCTGGAGCAGCCCCGGGATGATCTGCGGCTCGTACACCCGCAGGCTCTCCGCGTCGGTCTCCAGACCGATGTAGACGCTGTACGGGATGTCGCCGAAGGCGTGCCACCAGCCCTGCTGGCGCGAGTCCTTGGCCATCTGCATGAGCGAGTCCACCACTCGCTCGTCCTCGACCTCGTACACCCCGCACAGGTCGCGGACGTCGCGCTGGCTGATGGAACGGCGGCCGTTCTCAAGGCGGCTGATCTTCGACTGGGAGACGAGGAGACGCTCGGCGACCTGCTCGGCCGTCATGTTCTTCGCTTCCCGGAGCCGGCGCAGCTCCTGGCCCAATCGGCGTCGCCTGACGGTGGGGTTGACACTGGACGCCACGGAAACTGCACCTCCGGCTGTCGGCTGCGTAGCTGTGAGTATCTACTGCTTGGCAGACTGCCACCAAAGGTGTGGTGTGCGCTGGGAAATCACCAGACGGACGCAGGGGACGCCGGGTGCGCGGGACGCCCGTCACGATGGACGGCCGTCCCGCGCCCGTACGCGGCTCCCGGTGCGGATCGGGGGCGTGGGCCGCGCGCCGCTCGGACGCGGGCCGCACACCCGGGGTCACACGGCGCGGGCCATGCTTCCCCGGCGCGGCTGCTGCGGGACCCCGCTCGCCGCCGCGTTGTTGCGGCGCGGCTGTGCGGCCACGCCGTTCTGGACGTCCATCACGGCGTGCGCCACGAGGCCGCCCATGGGGTCGTGCCGGATCAGGTCGCGCAGCCGGGACCGCGACGACCGTCCTTCGTTCCCCGGGTACAGGTGCTTGCCGAGACCGACCGCGTGGGCCAGCGCGGCGAGCGCCGCGGTCCGCGGGTCCGGCGGTACGCCGGTGCGGATCGCACTGTCCAGCCGGGATCGGATGTCCCGGCTGATCGCCGTGTCCGTCGCCTGGTAGCGAGTCGTCGGCAGCACCCCGCACATCTGGCCCTCCACGGCATGCACCATGCCGCAGCGCTCCAGGTGCGCGAGATAGATCTGACGCAGCCCCAGCCGGGGCCCGCCGATCCAGTGGACGGCCCGGACCGGACTGCCGCGCCTGCGCAGCAGTTCCAGTGCGGAGTCCAGAGTCGGATCTCCGGTCGGCCGTGGCATCACCACGGCGATACGATCCCCGTCAGGGGCTATCCGTCCTGCCAGAGCCAGCTCCACTAGCTGTGCTCCGGCGAGGCCGAGGTCGAGCGACTGCGGCTGCGCTGTGGTACCCGTGGCCGGGTCCAGAGCGAGCAGCAGAAGCTCCTCCGGAATTGTTCTGCGGCTCCTGCCCATCCATGCCTCCCCGCGTGGATGAATGACAGGGTGACCCCTCTCACATTCATCTGTCGAGAGTGCCTGGGCGCTTCGTACGGGAACCGGCAGGTATGTCGTTCTCGTCTAGCACGGGAGCCGGGGGGTCCACACGGGACACTGGTAGACGGTTCGGACGTCCGGACGAGTTCCGGACGCTTTTCGCATGACGTTCGATTGACGTTCGTTTGACGCATGGAGGCGGCACGATGGCGGGCGAGTCCCCCGACAAGGCGGAGCAGCGGGAGAGCGCGGCCGGCGGAGAGGGCAAGGACCCGAGGCTGTCCGTGCTCCAGGACCGCGTGGACGAGCCGACGGCGGTCTTCAAGGCCCTGTCCCCGCGGCAGGCGCCGGAGGCGGCGGGAGCCGCCGGGGACGCGGACGGGGCGGACGGGACGGAGCCCGACGCGGTCGAGGGGGCCGAGGAGCCGGCGCCCGAGGACGACCGGCTGAAGGAGGCCGTGGCGGCGTGGGTGGCCACGGACGAGGAGGGGGCGGACGGCGAGGACGGCAAGGGCGGCGAGGCCGAGGCTGACGCCGACGCCGATGCCGGGTCCGATGACGCCGCCGGGTCCGATGAGGCGAAGCCTGCGGCGGACGCCGCCGCGTCGGCCCGCACCACCTCCTGGGCGAAGAAGGACGCGGACGGGGACGCGAATGACGCGGACGCGGACCCGGAGACGGTCGAGGCCGCCGCCGAGGAGCCGAAGCCCGAGCCGAAGCCCGAGCCCGAGCCGAAGCCCGAGCCGGAGGCCGGGAAGCCGTCGGCCGAGGAGCCGTCGGCCGAGAAGCCCGCCGAGTCCTGGTTCGCCGCGCGCAAGCCCGCGGAGCCGAAGCGGGAGTCGGCCCCCGAGCCGGAGGGGAAGCCCGCCGCGGCGCCCGCCGCGCCGCCCGTGGACCAGCCGACCGCGGTCTTCAAGGCCCCGAAGCTCCCCGCCGAGCCGAAGGCCGAGCCCGCCGCGGCGAAGGCCGCGCCCGCCGAGCCGAAGCCGGCCGCGCCCGCCGAGCCGCCCGTGGACCAGCCCACGACGGCCCTGAAGCTGCCCGAGTCGATGTTCCGCCCGCTCAAGGGCGACATCACCCAGGAGCAGCCGAAGCCGGCACAGAAGCCGGCCGCCCAGGCCCCGGCCGTACAGCCCGCCGCCTCCGCCCAGCCGCCCGCCGCCCAGGCGCCCGCGTCGCTCGCGGAGCCGGAGCGGACCCGGCAGCAGCCGCTGCCGCCGCGTCCGCCGCTGGAGATCCTGGCCGAGCTGACGAACACCCCGCCGCCGCCGGAGACCCCGCTGCGGACCGGGGTGCGCCGGGTCAAGATCTGGACCCCGCTGATCTTCCTGGTCCTCGTCGTGTTTGCGGTCGTACAGCTCGTACGCCCGCTGCCGGCCCCGAAGCTCACGCTGTCGGCGGCCCCCACGTACACCTTCGAGGGCGGCGAGCTCGCGCTGCCGTGGCCGTCCGAGGGCCAGGGCGCGGTCGAGGTCGAAGGTGTCGGCTCGATGGGCACGTACGGCCCGCAGAAGACCGCGCCGATCGCGAGCGTCGCGAAGACGATGACGGCGTACGTGATCCTCCGCGACCACCCGATCAAGGGGAACGAGTCCGGCCCGGAGATCGAGGTCGACGCGACCGCGGGCGAGCAGGCGAAGGCGAAGGACGAGTCGACGGCGCCGATCAAGGAGGGGGAGAAGTACACGCAGAAGCAGCTCCTCCAGCTCCTGATGATCCCCTCGGGCAACAACGTGGCCCGGCTGCTGGCGCGCTGGGACGCCGGTTCGGAGGCCGCGTTCGTCGAGAAGATGAACGCCGCCGCCAAGGAGCTCGGGATGACCGGCTCGGCGTACACGGACCCGTCCGGCCTGCAGTCGAGCACGATGTCCACGCCGCAGGACCAGATCAAGCTGGGCAAGGCGGTCATGCAGTACGACGTGTTCCGCGAGATCGTGGACATGCCGAACCTGACCGTCCCGGGCATCCCCGGCCGGATCGAGAACAACAACACGATCCTGCTCCAGCCCGGCGTGACCGGCATCAAGACCGGCTCCTCGACCCCGGCCGGCGGCAACCTGCTGTGGGCGGCGAACACGGTCGTCGACGGCCGGAAGTACCGGATCATCGGCATCGTCATGGGCGCGAAGGACGCGAACCAGCTCTACCAGAAGCTGGAGCTGGCCATCGCGAACAGCCTCAAGATCATCCAGAAGGCGCAGAAGGACGTCACGTCCGCGGCCGTGGTGAAGAAGGGGCAGGTCGTCGGGTACGTGGACGACGGCATGGGCGGCCGGACGCCGGTCGTGGCGACCAAGGAGCTGAAGGCCGTCGGCTGGCCGGGCCTGAAGGTGAGCCTGGAGCTCACGAACGGCGGTAAGGCCCTCCCGCACTCCGGGAAGGACGGCGACGTGGTCGGCGAGGTGTCGATCGGCACCGGTACGGGCAAGGTCAGCGCCCCGGTGGCGCTCCAGGGCGACCTCGTCGAGCCGGGCTTCGGCAAGAAGCTGACCCGCGTCGGCTGAGCCGGCGGGCCGCTCGCGGCGGGTGCCCGGGGAGCTCCCCGGGGGCTCGCCAGCGGGATGTGTTCGGCGCCGTCGAAGACCAGGTGCTCGTAGACCTCGTCCGT
>NZ_JBEZHM010000022.1:0-119084 GCF_040650575.1 Streptomyces sp. NPDC048659
TCGGCGCGGGCCTGGTCCTGGGCGGGGCGGTGCTGCGCGGGGGCCGGACCGGGGCCCGTGGGGTCCCGGCCGCGGCGGTCCGGCTAGCCGGGGGTGCAGACCTTGCCGACCTCGGTGGCCGCGTCGGTGATCGGCTTGATGTCGGGGGTGGCGTCGCCGTTCTTGACCGCCGTGCGGACCGTGTCGACGCCCTTGGTGAGGTCGTCGACCGCCTTGGTCAGGTCCGCGTTGTCCGTCGTGTTCTTGAGGTTGCCCAGCTCCGTGTCGATGCTGTTCAGGGCCTCTTCGATCTGGGTCGGGTCGTTGGAGGCGCTGGAGACGGCCTGCGACAGCTTGTCGACCGAGGTGGCGATGGCGTCGGCGGTCTTGACGCAGTCCATGGCCTTGTCGAGCGCACCGCAGCCGACCAGTCCGGTCAGTGCGGCGGCGGTGGCGACGGCGAGCGCTATGGAGCGGCGGCGCTTCAAGAGTTGGGTCCTCCCCCTCGTACCTGCGTGTGTATGGACGGGGCGCACGGTTCGACCCGTGCGCCCGTATCCAGACAGACGCCCGGGATCCTCAGAGAGTTCCTTCGAGCGCCTTGCGCTGGATCTCGGCCAGTTCGGCGCAGCCGCCGGAGGCCAGGTCGAGGAGGGCGTTGAGCTCCTTGCGGTCGAAGGGCTCGGCCTCGGCGGTGCCCTGGACCTCGACGAAGCGGCCGTCGCCGGTGCAGACGACGTTCATGTCGGTGTCGGCGCGGACGTCCTCCTCGTAGCAGAGGTCGAGGAGCGGGGTGCCGTCGACGATGCCGACGGAGACGGCGGCGACGGTGCCGGTCAGCGGCTTGCGGCCGGCCTTGACCAGCTTCTTGCCCTGCGCCCAGGCGACGGCGTCGGCGAGGGCGACGTACGCGCCGGTGATGGCGGCGGTGCGGGTGCCGCCGTCGGCCTGGAGGACGTCGCAGTCGAGGACGATGGTGTTCTCGCCGAGCGCCTTGTAGTCGATGACGGCGCGCAGCGAGCGCCCGATGAGGCGGGAGATCTCGTGGGTCCGGCCGCCGATCTTGCCGCGGACGGACTCGCGGTCGCCGCGGGTGTTGGTGGCGCGGGGCAGCATCGAGTACTCCCCGGTCACCCAGCCCTCGCCGCTGCCCTTGCGCCAGCGGGGGACGCCCTCGGTGACGGAGGCGGTGCAGAAGACCTTGGTGTCGCCGAAGGAGACGAGGACGGAGCCCTCGGCGTGCTTGCTCCATCCGCGTTCGATGGTGACGGGGCGGAGCTGTTCGGGGGTACGGCCGTCGATACGAGACATGGGACGAGCCTAGCGGGAGCGGACGAAGGGCCCGTTCCCCTGCCGGAACGGGCCCTTCGCCGATGTGTCAGTCGCGGAGGCGACGGCTCACATCATGTCTTCGATGTCGGCGGCGATCGGGTCCGCGTCGGTGCCGATGACGACCTGGATGGCGGTGCCCATCTTCACGACACCGTGGGCGCCGGCGGCCTTGAGGGCGGCCTCGTCGACCTTGGACGGGTCGATGACCTCGGTGCGGAGGCGGGTGATGCAGCCCTCGACCTCTTCGATGTTCTCGATGCCACCGAGCCCGGCGACGATCTTCTCAGCCTTGCTGGCCATGTGTTTCTCCCTGTCCGTTCCGTTCAAAGAACGTGAATCTCGGCGCACCGAAGGTCCGCTTTGTCACGGTAACCCACGGTTGGACCAGTCTCGCGAGCGAAGTCCGCCGTTCTGCCGAAAGATGACGATCACCGGCGGCCTGCCCACGATCGGCCCCGGGGAGCCTACCGCAACTGGTCTACACCAGTGTGAACGAGAGCCGGGTCCGGAATGTTCCGGGGTCCGTGTCGGGTCAGGGAGGACGCCGATGAGCAGTACGAGCGCCGCAGCCGCACCGAAGAAGTCGCATTGGGGCGGCTTCTTCCAAGGGCTGCAGAAGATGGGCCGCAGCCTTCAGCTGCCCATCGCCGTCCTCCCCGCGGCCGGCATCATCGGCCGACTGGGCCAGCCGGACGTCTTCGGCGACGACGGCCTGGGCTGGACGGACGTCGCCAAGGTCATGGCGGGAGCCGGCGGCGCCCTGCTCGACGCCGACCTCGGCCTCCCCCTGCTGTTCTGCATCGGCGTCGCCATCGGCATGGCGAAGAAGTCGGACGGCTCCACCGCCCTCGCCGCCGTGGCCGGTTTCCTCGTCTACCGGGGCGTGCTGCACGCCTTCCCGAAGGACTGCCCGACCGGCACCAAGGACATCGGCGGCGGCTGCCTCGGCGTCGACGACTCCTTCGCCGGCTACACGTACCAGAACCCCGGCGTCTTCGGCGGCATCGTGATGGGCCTGCTGGCCGCCTACTTCTGGCAGAAGTACCACCGGGTCAAGCTGGTCGACTGGCTCGGCTTCTTCAACGGGCGCCGGCTCGTCCCCATCATCATGTCCTTCGTCGGCATCGCCTTCGCCGCGCTCTGCCTGTGGATCTGGCCGCCGATCGGCAACGGCCTGGAGAGCTTCTCCGACTGGCTGGTCGGGCTCGGCTCCTGGGGCTCCGGCATCTTCGGCGTGGCCAACCGCGCGCTGCTGGTCATCGGCCTGCACCAGTTCCTCAACGTGCCGGTCTGGTTCCAGTTCGGCTCGTACACCAAGCCGGACGGCACGGTGGTCCACGGTGACATCAGCATGTTCCTGGCGGGCGACCCGAACGCCGGTCAGTTCACCTCGGGCTTCTTCCCGATCATGATGTTCGCGCTGCCGGCCGCCGCGCTGGCGATCACCCACTGCGCCAAGCCGCACCGGCGCAAGCAGGTCGGCGGCCTGATGCTCTCGGTCGGCCTGACCTCGTTCGTCACCGGCATCACCGAGCCGCTGGAGTACTCGTTCCTCTTCATCGCGCCGGTGCTGTACGCGATCCACGCGGTGCTGACCGGTGTGTCGATGGCGGTGACCTGGGCGCTCGGCGTGCACGACGGCTTCAGCTTCTCGGCCGGCCTCATCGACTACGTGATCAACTGGGGGCTCGCGACGAAGCCGTGGATGATCATTCCGATCGGCCTCTGCTTCGCCGTCGTCTACTACGCGCTCTTCCGCTTCGCGATCACCAAGTTCAACCTGCCGACCCCGGGCCGCGAGCCCGAGGAGCTGGAGGAGGAACTGGAGCGGGACAACACGAAGGCGTAACGCCCCGACAGGCTTTCGCCCCGCCTCCCAGGCCCTCGGACCTCACGGTCCGGGGGCCTTATGTCGTCCGTTGTCCGGCTATGGCTCGGACCACAAAATTCGAAGGTTCCTTATCTAAGTCACACGTGCTACAACTGGTCTACACCATTAATTGGTGTAGACCACGCGGTCCAGACCACCGCGTTCCCTGAGACGCCGCCGTCACCCCCTTCACTGTCCTCTGGCGGCGCCTTGCCCACTGGAGGAAGTTGTGTCCACGGCTAGCGCCGCCCCCGCGGCCAAGAAGAAGGGCTCCGGCGCGATGGCTGTCATGCAGCGCATCGGCCGCAGCCTCATGCTGCCGGTCGCCGTGCTGCCCGCCGCCGCGCTCCTGGTCCGGTTCGGTCAGGCAGACATGCTTGGCAGGGAGTCGTTCCCGGACTTCGTCAACAAGCTCGCCAGCTACATGGCCGCCGGTGGTGGCGCCCTGCTGGACAACATGGCGCTGCTGTTCTGCGTCGGTATCGCCATCGGCTTCGCGAAGAAGTCGGACGGCTCCACCGCGCTGGCCGCCGTGACCGGCTACCTGGTCTTCCAGAAGGTGCTCGCCACCTTCACCGACAGCAACCTGCCGAAGGTCGCGGCCGTCGCCGACGGCAAGATCGTCATGAACGACGCCGCGGTCAACGCCGGCGTCCTCGGCGGCGTGATCATGGGCATCGTCGTGGCCCTGCTGTACCAGAAGTTCTACCGCACCAAGCTGCCGGACTGGGCGGGCTTCTTCGGCGGCCGTCGCCTGGTCCCGATCCTCTCCGCCTTCGCGGGTCTGGTCATCGGCATCGTGATGGGTCTCATCTGGCCGGTGCTCGGCTCCGTCATCCACAACTTCGGTGAGTGGCTGGTCGACTCCGGCGCGGTCGGCGCGGGCATCTTCGGTGTCGCCAACCGTGCGCTGATCCCGGTCGGCATGCACCACCTGCTCAACTCCTTCCCGTGGTTCCAGGCCGGCACCTACACCGACGGCGGCGTGGACTACCACGGCGACATCGCGCGCTTCCTGCACGGCGACCCGACCGCGGGCCAGTTCATGACCGGCTTCTTCCCGATCATGATGTTCGCCCTCCCGGCGGCCTGCCTCGCGATCACCCACTGTGCCCGCCCGGAGCGCCGCAAGGTCGTCGGCGGCATGATGTTCTCCCTCGCGCTCACCGCCTTCGTCACCGGTGTGACCGAGCCGATCGAGTTCACCTTCATGTTCATCGCCCCGGTCCTCTACGCGATCCACGCGCTGCTGACCGGTGTCTCCCTGGCGCTCACCTGGGCCCTCGGCATGAAGGACGGCTTCGGCTTCTCCGCCGGCGCGGTCGACTTCCTGCTCAACCTGGGCATCGCGTCCAAGCCGTGGCTGCTGGCCCTGGTCGGCCTCTGCTTCGCCGCCCTGTACTACGTGATCTTCCGCTTCGCGATCACCAAGTTCAACATCCCGACGCCGGGCCGCGAGTCCGACGAGGAGCTGGCCGAGCTGCAGAAGGCCGAGGCCAAGTAAGCCGGTACGGCCGCCCCGGCACCGCCGGACAGCCGACAGCGAAGGGCCCCGGAACCGACAGGTTCCGGGGCCCTTCCCGTATGTCCGGGCACGGATGCGCCAGGCTCGGACCGTGCCCGGCTCAGACCTCGTACACCGCGCCCGCGTACGCCAGCTCCGCCGGGCCCGGGTACACCGCGCGCGCGTCCGACAGGTTCCGTTCGCCGTCCGTCCACGGCGGGATGTGGGTCAGCACCAGCCGGCCCACCTCCGCGCGGGCGGCCTGGGCGCCGGCCTCGCGGCCGTTGAGGTGGAGGGCCGGGATGTCCTCCTTGCCGTGGGTGAAGGACGCCTCGCACAGGAAGAGGTCCGCCCCGCGCGCCAGCTCGTCCAGCGCGTCGCACACCCCGGTGTCCCCCGAGTAGGTCAGCGAACGGCCGCCGTGCTCGACCCGGATCGCGTACGCCTCGACCGGATGGCACACCTTCTCCGTGCGCACCGAGAACGGGCCGATCTCGAACGAGGCCGACTTCAGCGTGCGGAAGTCGAAGACCTCGGCCATCGCGTGCGGCGAGGGCGTGTCCGCGTACGCCGTGGTCAGCCGCTGCTCCGCGCCCTCCGGGGCGTACACGGGGAGCGCGTCGCAGCGGCCCCCCTCGTGGCGGTAGTAACGCGCGACGAAGTACCCGCACATGTCGATGCAGTGGTCGGCGTGCAGATGGCTCAGGAAGATCGCGTCCAGGTCGTACAGACCGATGTGGCGCTGCAGCTCGCCCAGGGCGCCGTTGCCCATGTCGAGGAGCAGCCGGAAGCCGTCGGCCTCTACGAGGTAGCTGGAGCAGGCCGATTCCGCGGACGGGAAGGAACCTGAGCAGCCGACGACGGTGAGCTTCATGGAGCGTGAACCTCCGTGGACGGGTGCGCGGAGCGCGGGGAGGGGAGGTCGTGCGATCTGTCGAGCGTACGGCGCGCTACCGCCCGTCGCTCCTCCGTGGCGGCCCGTTGTGGGCGAACTCACGGGCGCTGTCACCGGTTCGGATGGATGGCGGGGCGCCCGGGCGGTGCGGGGGCGGCGACGGTACGGTCTTGAGGTATGGACACGTCGTGGTGGCCCGCGCTGGTCGCGGTCGTGGTGCTGGCGCTGATCGCGGCGGTCACCGAGGGGCGCCGCCGTTCGGGCCGCCGGCGTCCGCCGGGCCGGACCCGGCCGCCCGCCCGGCCGACCCGTCCGGCACCGCGCGGGAGGGCGCCCTCGGGGCGGCTGCCCCGGCCGGGTGAGATCTGGTGGGCGGAGGTGCCGTTCGAGGACGGCCCGGGTTCGAAGGACCGCCCGTGCCTGGTGCTCGGGGTGCGCGGCGAGCGGGCGCTGGTCGCGAAGATCACCAGCAAGTACCACGACGAGCGGCCCGGGGTGATCGCGCTGCCGCCGGGCTCGGTGGGCGACGCGCAGGGCCGGCCGAGCTTCCTGGAGACGGACGAGCTGCGGGACGTGCCGGTGGTGGACTTCCGCCGCCGGGTGGGGACGGCGGACCCGGTGGTCTGGGACCAGGTCCGCCATCTGGCGCGCTGAGCACGGGCGGTGCGGGTGGGACGGGCGGTACGGGTGGGGCGGGTGTGACGAGGGGGGATCCGTGGTCGGGCCTCAGGCCCAGAGCTGGTCCTGCACCGCCGCGATCGCTTCCTCCGTCGTCGCCGCCGTGTAGAGGCCGGTCGACAGGTACTTCCAGCCGCCGTCGGCCACGATGAAGACGATGTCGGCGCTCTCGCCCGCCTTGACCGCCTTGTTGCCGACGCCGATGGCCGCGTGCAGGGCCGCGCCGGTGGAGACGCCCGCGAAGATGCCCTCCTGCCGGAGCAGGTCGCGGGTGCGGGTGACCGCGTCGGCCGAGCCGACCGAGAAGCGGGTGGTGAGGACGGAGGCGTCGTACAGCTCGGGGACGAAGCCCTCGTCGAGGTTGCGCAGGCCGTAGACCAGGTCGTCGTACCGGGGTTCGGCGGCGACGATCTTCACGTCGGGCTTGTGCTCGCGCAGGTAGCGGCCGACGCCCATGAGGGTGCCGGTGGTGCCGAGGCCCGCCACGAAGTGGGTGATGGACGGCAGGTCGGCGAGGATCTCGGGGCCGGTGCCGGCGTAGTGGGCGCCCGCGTTGTCGGGGTTGCCGTACTGGTAGAGCATCACCCAGTCCGGGTGCTCGGCGGCGAGCTCCTTGGCGACGCGGACCGCCGTGTTGGAACCGCCCGCCGCGGGGGACGAGATGATCTCGGCGCCCCACATGGCGAGCAGCTGGCGGCGCTCCTCGCTGGTGTTCTCCGGCATGACGCAGACGATCCGGTAGCCCTTGAGCTTGGCCGCCATCGCGAGCGAGATGCCGGTGTTGCCGCTGGTGGGCTCCAGGATGGTGCAGCCGGGGGTGAGCCGGCCGTCCTTCTCGGCCTGCTCGATCATGTGGAGCGCGGGGCGGTCCTTGACCGAGCCGGTGGGGTTGCGGTCCTCCAGCTTGGCCCAGATGCGGACCTCGTCCGAGGGGGACAGCCGCGGCAGCCGGACCAGGGGCGTGTGGCCGACCGCCGCCAGCGGGGAGTCGTAGCGCATGTGGATCAGACCATTCCCACCCGTCGCCCGGCCGCCACCCCGACCGGACGCGGCTCCGCCGCGACAGAACCTCCAGCGACCGCGGGCAGGATCGTGACGCTGTCGCCGTCGGTGAGCTTGGTGTCGATGCCGTCGAGGAAGCGGACGTCCTCGTCGTTCAGGTAGACGTTGACGAAGCGGCGCAGCTTGCCCTCGTCCACGATGCGGGCCTCGATCCCGGCGTGGCGGGTCTCCAGGTCGGCGAAGAGCTCGGAGAGGGTGCCGCCGCTGCCCTCGACGGCCTTGGCGCCGTCGGTGTAGGTGCGGAGGATGGTCGGGACGCGGACCTCGATGGCCATGGGGTGGGCTCCTGTCGGAAGGGGCTCGTACGGGCAGGTGGCGTGCTGGGCGCGCGGCTGGGGCCCCCGCGCGGGGGCTCGTGCTGGGCGGGATGCGCTCGGTCCGGGCTGTCAGAGCGCGGCGCGCGGCGTACAGATCGCGCTGGCGAGGCGGCACAGATCGACGTGCAGGCGCGCGACGAGCAGGGGTGTGCCCGGCGTCTCTTCGCTCACGTCGTGGGAAACCATGCGGTCATCGTATCGATTCCCGGTCCGGGTTCCGGAATGTGATCTCACATGACGGACAGATTTTGACCAACGGGCGGACGCGGCAGATAGACGACGAGCGGCGTGCCGGTGGCCGGATGCGGGATGACCTCGGCTTCCACCCCGTAGACCCGCTTCAGCAGGGCCGGGGTGAGCACCTCGGACGGCGCGCCCTCGGCGACGACCCGGCCCCGGTCCAGGACGTAGAGCCGGTCGCAGTGGGCGGCGGCGAGGGTCAGATCGTGCAGGGCGAGGAGGTTGGTGGTGCCCAAATGGCGGACGAGGGAGAGGACTTCCAGCTGGTAGCGGATGTCCAGGTGGTTGGTCGGCTCGTCGAGCACGAGCAGCGCCGGGTCCTGGACCAGCGCCCGCGCGACCAGCGCCCGCTGCCGCTCGCCGCCGGACAGCTCGGGGTACGGGCGCTCGGCCAGGTCGAGGATGCCGACCCGGTCGAGCGCCGCGTCCGCCCGCTCCCGGTCGCTCGCGGTGTCGCCCTCCCAGAAGCGCTTGTGCGGGGAGCGGCCCAGGGCGACCAGCTCGCGGACGGTCAGCTCGAATTCGAGGGCGCTCTCCTGCGGCACGGTCGCCACCCGGCGGGCCCGCGCCCGGGGGCCCATCGCGCGCAGGTCCTCGCCGTCGAGGAGGGCGCGGCCACTGGTGGCGGCGAGGGTGCCGTAGACGCAGCGCAGCAGGGTGGTCTTGCCGCTGCCGTTGGGGCCGACGAGGCCGACGGTCTCGCCGGGGCGGGCGACGAGGTCGGCCTCGTACAGCCGCCCTTCGTATCCGAGGGCCTCGATCCGCAGGTCGGCCGTGCGGGCCGTACGGGGAGGGGTCACAGGGTCGCTCCGTCCGCGCGGCGGCGCATCAGCCAGAGGAAGAAGGGCCCGCCGGTGAGGGCGGTGAGCACGCCGACCGGGATGTCCTGGGGCGCGGCGACGGTGCGCGCGGCGAGGTCGGCGAGGACGAGGGCGAGCGCCCCGCCGAGGGCGGCGACCGGGAGCAGCCGCCGGTGCGGGGCGCCGACGGCCATCCGGGCGGCGTGCGGGACCATCAGGCCGATGAAGCCGACGGCTCCGCTGGCCGCGACCATGACGGCGGTGACGAGCGAGGCGAGGACGAAGACGGCGGCGCGGAAGCGGGCGGTGTCCAGGCCGAGGACGGTGGCGCCCTCCTCACCGACGAGCAGCAGGTCGAGCGGGCGGGCGAGGGTGAGCAGGACGCCGATGCCGAGGGCGAGGACGGCGGCGGGCAGCACGAGGCTGTCCCAGCGGGCGCTGCCGAGGCCGCCGAGGGACCAGTAGAGGGCCTCCTGGAACTGCTCGGGGCGGCCGGCGAGGACGAGCAGCAGGGTGGTGAGGGCGGACAGGATGTACGAGACGGCGACCCCGGCGAGGACGAGCCGGGCGCCGGTCATGGTGCCGCCGCGCCGGGCCAGTCCGTAGACGAGGACGAGGGCGAGCAGGGCGCCCGCGAAGGCCCCGGCGGGCAGGGCGACGGTGGTGGTGATCCCGCCGGCGACCCCGAGGACCAGCACGCACACCGCCCCGGCCGAGGCGCCGGAGGAGATGCCGAGCAGGAAGGGGTCGGCGAGCCGGTTGCGGACGAGGGCCTGGAGCACGGCGCCGACGACGGCGAGCCCGGCGCCGACGACCGCCCCGAGCAGCACCCGGGGCAGCCGCACGTCGAGCACGATCGTGCGGTACGGGGAGGGCCCGGCCCGCCCGGTCAGGATGTCGAGCACCTGGCCGGGCGGGATGCGGACGGAGCCGAGCGCGAGGGCGGCGACGACGGCCGCGGCGAGCGCGACGAGCAGTCCGGCGACGACCGCCGTGTGGCGGAGCCGGGTCGCCGGGCGGTGGGCCGCCGGGCGGTGGGTCATCGAGCGGCGGGGTGGAGCTGCGCGGCGAGCTTCCCGACAGCGGCGGGGGCGCGGACGCCGAGGACCGCGTCGGAGAGCGGCAGCACGGCGAAGCGGCGGTTCTTGACGGCCGGGACCTCGCGCAGGGCCGGGTCGTCGAGGAGGCGCCGCTTCTTCTGCTCGACGGTGGTGGAGCCGTAGTCGTAGATGACGATCACGTCGGGCTTGCGGTCGACGACCTGCTCCCAGGTGGCGTCGCCGAAGGTCTTGTCGAGGTCGGCGAAGACGTTGCGGCCGCCGGCGCGGGTGATGAGCTCGTTGCCGATGCCCTTGCCGCCCGCGGTGAAGGCGGTCTTGTCGCCGCTGTCGTAGACGAAGACGGAGACGGGCGCGACGCCCTTCACCCGCCGCTCGGCGGCGGCGACCCCGGTCTTCGCCTCGCGGGTCCACGCCTCGGCCCGGTCGGGGACGCCGAAGGTGCGGCCGACCTCGGTGACCTCGCGGTAGACGTCGTCGAGGGCGGTGCGGCCGGAGGGGCAGTACTCGGTGTTGAGGCGGGTCGCGATGCCCGAGCGCCCCAGGTCGTCGCGGGAGCGGCCGGACTTTGCGTCGAAGGCGGAGGAGTAGCCCCCGTACACGAAGTCGGGGTTCGCGGCGAGCAGCGCCTCCTTGGAGGGGTACTCCTTGGCGAGCACGGGGACCGCGTCGTACGCCTTCTTGTAGGCGGGGAGGACCGCGTCGTCCAGGTAGGCGGTGCCGACCAGCGACTTCTGCAGGCCGAGGGCGAGCATGACCTCGGTGACGTGCTGGTTCATGGTGACCGCGCGCTTCGGCGGGGCCTGGTAGGTGGTCGTCACACCGCAGTTGACGACGGTGTACGGGAAGCCGGGGGCGGCCTTCGCGCCCTTGTCGGCGCCGGGGGTGCTCGCGGGGGCGGAGCAGGCGGCGAGCAGGGGTATGAGCGCGGCGGCGGTGAGCAGCGGGCGGCGCCAGGACATGGGCAGACCTCCAGACGGGGATCCGCGTCCCCGGTCGGTACTGGCAGGCGGCAGGTCAGTTCCTGGCTTCCGGCCCTGGTCAGGGGCGGGTCACAGTGGCGGGACCGTGCCGGATTCGCACCGGCTTCCTGGGTCCTGCCGCCCTCGTTTGCGACAGTGTCTCACCCGGTCCCCGCCGGGCTCGGGCGGGCTCCGGCGGACCGGGCGGGCTCAGGACGGCCAGGCGGAGGTCCGGATGACGGTCACGAAGTCGCCGGGCTCGAATCCGGGGACGAAGTGGCGCAGCACGTCGGCCTTGACGTTGCCGAAGGAGGTCTCCGGCTTGGGGGCGATGCCCTCGGCGAAGGCGGCCAGGATGCGGTTCTTGAAGTCGGGGCGCGGGTGGGCGGCGACGACCGCGGCCCGCTCCTCGGGCGTGACCAGGGCGGGGTCGTCGTAGCCGATGCCGAGGACGTCGTACTCGACACCGGCGGTGACCAGGGCGATCTCGGGCTCCATGAACTCCGGGACGCCGGGGGTGGTGTGCAGCGCGATGGCGGTCCACACCCGGCGGACGGCGTCCTCGCCGACGCCGTGGGAACGCAGGAAGGCGGCGGCCTCCTCGGCGCCGTCGACCTCGAAGCGGCGGCCGGAGGCGTGGTGCTCCGCGCCGAGGCCGAGGTCGTGGAACATCGCGCCGACGTAGAGGAGTTCGGGGTCGTACGCGAGGCCCCGGGCGCGGCCCTGGAGGGCGCCGAAGAGGTGCACGCGGCGGGAGTGGTGGTAGATCAGCTCGCCGGCGGTGTCGCGGACGAGCTCGGTGGCGGCGGCGAGGGACGTGTCGGGGATCAGCGTCAGCGGGTTCATGGCTCAAGGTTCGCTCCGGCGGCGGCGCCCCCGCCATGTCCCTGGGGACGGGTATCCCACAGAATCGGACACATGACGACGACGCGCGCGGTGTGGGTGTTCGCCTTCGACGGGGTCCGGCTGCTGGACGTGTCCGCGCCGCTGGAGGTCTTCGCGACGGCGGGCGAGCCGTACGCGGTGCGGGTGTGCTCGCCGGACGGGCGGGACGTGCGGACCTCGTGCGGGCTGAGGATCGGCGCGGACCGGGCGGCGGACGCGGTGCGGGGCGCGGACACGCTGATCGTGCCGGGGGCGGTGGACGTGGCCCGCTGCGTGGCGGCCGGCCCGGCGGTGGCGGAGCTCGCGGCGCGCTCGGCGCGGGTGGCGTCGGTGTGCACGGGCGCGTTCGCGCTGGCGGCGGCGGGGCTGCTGGACGGGCGGCGGGCGACGACGCACTGGGAGCACGCGGCGGAGCTGGCCCGGCGGCACCCGGCGGTGGAGGTGCTGGCGGACGCGATCCACGTACGGGACGGGGAGGTGTGGTCGTCGGCGGGGGTGACGGCCGGGATCGACCTGTGCCTGGCGCTGCTGGAGGAGGACCGGGGCGCGGCGGCGGCCCGTGCGGTGGCGCGGGACCTGGTGGTGTTCCTCCAGCGGCCGGGCGGCCAGTCGCAGTTCTCGGCTGTGTCCCGCACGCCCCCGACGGGCCATCCGGTGGTGCGGCCGCTGCTGGACGCGGTGGCGGCGGATCCGGCCGCGGACCACAGCGCGGCGGCGCTGGCGCGGCGGGCGGGGGTGAGCGCCCGGCATCTGGCGCGCCTGTTCCGGGAGCAGACGGGGGCGAGCCCCGGGGCGTACGTGGAGCGGGTGCGGGTGGAGGCGGCGCGGCTGCTGCTGGAGGGCGGGGCGAGCGTGACGGGGGCGGCGGCCCGCAGCGGGCTCGGCAGCGACGAGAGCCTGCGGCGGGCGTTCGCCCGGCACTTCGGGGTCACGCCCTCCGCGTACCTGGCCCGCTTCCGGACCTCGTCGTACGCCGGGGACAGGGCCTAGGCGTACGCCTCCACGACCCGGACCTCTTCCTCCGTCACGACGCCTTCGACGATCGTGTAGGAGCGGAACTGGAAGGGCCCGGCGCCGTCGGTGTCGGCGGTGGAGACGAGGACGTAGTGGGCGCCCGGCTCGTTGGCGTAGGTGATGTCGGTGCGGGACGGGTACGCCTCGGTCGCGGTGTGCGAGTGGTAGACGATCACGGGCTCCTCGTCCCGGTCGTCCATGTCGCGGTAGAGCTTGAGCAGGTCCGCGGAGTCGAACTCGTAGAAGGTGGGCGAGCGCGCCGCGTTCAGCATCGGGATGAAGCGCTCGGGACGGCCGCTGCCGACCGGACCGGCGACCACGCCGCATGCCTCGTCGGGGTGGTCCGCGCGGGAGTGTTCCACGATCTGGTCGTACAGGGCCCGGGTGATGGTCAGCATGCCTAGAGGATAAGCAGACGGGCCGTCCCGTACCGAGAAGTGGTACGGAACGGCCCGCATGCTGAGACCGCGCAGGTCAGGCCGGGCCGACTCCGGTCAGGACTCGACCGACTCCCGGTCGGTCCGCTTCGCGAAGGCGGCGCCCTCGGGGTCGCGGCTCTTGAGGACCAGGTAGGCGACGGCGAGCAGCAGGCCCCAGACCGGCGCGCCGTAGAGCGCGACCCGGTTGCCGGAGTCCATGGCCATGGTCACGACGACCATGGTGATGAAGGCGAGCGAGAAGAGGCTGAACCAGATGCCGCCGGGTGCCTTGAAGGAGGAGTGCGGGAGCTCGCCCCGGTCGGCCTTGAGGCGGTAGCGGATCTGGCAGATCAGGATGACGATCCAGGCCCACATGCCGGAGATGGTGGCGAAGGAGACGACGTAGTTGAACGCCTCGCCGGGCCACTGGTAGTTGACCCAGACGCCGACCATCATCAGCGCGGCGGAGAAGGTGGTGCCGACCAGCGGGGTGCCCGACTTGGTGAGCCTGGTGAAGACCTTCGGGCCCTGCCCGTTGAGCGCGAGGTCGCGCAGCATCCGGCCGGTGGAGTACATGCCCGAGTTGCAGGAGGACAGGGCCGCCGTGAGGACCACGAAGTTGACGATGGCGGCGCCGATGCCGAGGCCCATCTTCTCGAAGGCGGCGACGAACGGGCTGACACCGGGCTGGAACTCGGTCCACGGGACGACCGACAGGATCATGATCAGCGCGCCGACGTAGAAGACGGCGATGCGCCACGGCACGGTGTTGATCGCCTTCGGCAGGACCGTCTTCGGGTCCTTGGACTCGCCCGCGGTGACGCCGACCAGCTCGACGGCGAGGAAGGCGAACATGACCATCTGGAGGGTCATCAGGGTGGAGAAGATGCCGTCCTTGCCGGCGAAGAAGCCGCCGAGGTCCCACAGGTGGGTGACGGAGGCGGTGTCACCGGCGTCGGAGAAGCCGAGGGTGAGGATGCCGGCGCAGATCAGGATCATGCCGACGATCGCGGTGACCTTGACCATCGAGAACCAGAACTCCAGCTCGCCGAAGAGCTTCACGGAGATCAGGTTGGCGCCGTACAGGACGATGGTGAAGACCAGGGCGGAGAGCCACTGCGGGATGTCCCACCAGTACGTCATGTAGGTGGCGGCGGCGGTGACCTCGGTGATGCCGGTGACGACCCAGAAGAGCCAGTACGTCCAGCCGGTCGCGAAGCCCGCGAAGGGGCCGATGAACTCGCGGGCGTACTCCGAGAAGGAGCCCGACACCGGGCGGTACATGAGGAGCTCGCCGAGCGCCCGCATGATGAAGAAGATGACCAGGCCCGCGACGGCGTACGCGAGGATCAGGCTGGGTCCCGCGATGGAGATGCCCTTGCCCGCGCCCAGGAACAGGCCGGTGCCGATGGCGCCGCCGATCGCGATCATCTGGATCTGGCGGGCGCCGAGCGCCCGGTGGTAGCCCTCGCCGGAGGCGGAGTCCTCGGCCTCATTGCCGTCGTGCTGCTTGTCGACCTGCACTGAGGTCATGGTGGTGCGCCTTTCTCCATGCCGATCCGCGCGACTGCGAGTGCGTCTGCCGCGGATCAGGTCCTGATCCCCCCGGATATGGATGGAGTGCTACCGGCGGTCAGCCGGCCAAAGCGCCCCCGGGAACAGGGGTGGCGTCCCCGGGTGGTCGAGAAGATTTATCACGGCCTTAACCGTGATCGACGGGGGGCACTGTGGCACGAACCACACAAAAAGACGGATAAAAAGGACTCAATGGAGCAAAGACGGTCACTTGGGTAACGTATTCGTTATCCGGATTTGAGCGTCCGCTGAGCGAACGCCCCGGACAGACCCCTGAAAGGACCCCGGAAGGTCCCTCCGCTACGACAGGAGCGTCTCCACGAGTGACTCCTGGAGCGCGCCGAGCCACAGATACGCCATCACCATCGGCTTGCGCGGATCGGAGTCGGGCAGCCGGTACAGCTGCTCGCTCTCGTCGTCGTCCGTGACCTCCAGGCGGGTGCCGATGGTCAGGCGCAGGTCGTTGAGGGTGCCCAGCCAGGCCCGGGAGGCGTCGGGCGCGAGCTTGAGGACCGCGCCGCTCTCCCCTGCCGCGTCGGCGGCCAGCGCGTCGAGGCCGCGGACCACCACGAGGGCGTCCTCGCGCTTGCGGGTGCGCAGGTCGTTCTCGGTGTAGCGGCGGAAGTCGGCGGCGGCCTGCCGCAGCTCGTCGGTGCCGTCCCCGTACGCGTCCGGGAAGAGCCGGCGCAGTGCGGGGTCGGAGGGCGGCTCGGTCGGCCCCTCGGCGAACAGCGCGGCCAGCGGGTCCTCGCCCTCCACCGGCTCGTCGCCGGGCCCGATCAGCTCCAGGAGCTGCACGGCCAGCGAGCGGAGGATGGAGATCTCGACCTCGTCGAGCGCGATGGCGGCGCCGCCGCCGGGCAGCACCTCGAAGCGGCCGGACATCAGCCGCGGTCCTGGGTGAGGGTCGCCCACAGGCCGTAGCCGTGCATCGCCTGCACGTCCCGCTCCATCTCCTCGCGGGTGCCGCTGGAGACCACGGCCCGGCCCTTGTTGTGCACGTCGAGCATCAGCTTGTGCGCCTTGTCCTTGGAGTAGCCGAAGTACGCCTGGAACACGTACGTGACGTAGCTCATCAGGTTGACCGGGTCGTTGTGCACGAGGGTCACCCAGGGCACGTCGGGTTCGACGACGGCGGAGACCTCCTCGGCCGATTCGGTCCGTTCGATCTCGATAGGCGCAACGCTCACTTACCCCATGCTGCCACCCCTGCCGGTCCGCCGCACAAACGGGTGCCCTTCCCGGCACAGTATTCGTCAGAGTGACGAATACTGCGGTAGCATCCTCCGTATGAACGCTGCGGACCTTGGGCTGCCGGTGGACGTTCCGTCGACGGCGCTCTTCACCGATCAGTACGAACTGACGATGCTCCAGGCGGCCCTGCGGGCCGGCACCGCGGACCGCCGGTCCGTCTTCGAGGTCTTCACCCGCCGGCTGCCCGAGGGGCGCCGCTACGGGGTCGTCGCCGGCACCGGACGGGTGCTGGACGCCGTCGAGAACTTCCGCTTCGACGCGGACGTGCTCGGCTTCCTGCGCGAGCGCGGGATCGTCGACGAGCCGACCCTGGAGTGGCTGGCGGGCTACCGCTTCTCCGGCGACATCTGGGGCTACCCGGAGGGCGAGGTCTACTTCCCGGGCTCGCCGCTGCTGCGGGTCGAGGGCTCCTTCGCCGAGTGCGTGCTCCTGGAGACCGTGATCCTCTCGATCCTCAACCACGACTCGGCCATCGCCGCCGCCGCCTCCCGGATGTCGGCCGCGGCGGGCGGCCGGCGGCTCATCGAGATGGGCGCCCGGCGCACCCACGAGCTCGCCGCCGTCGCCTCCTCGCGCGCCGCCTACGTGGGCGGCTTCGACTCCACCTCGGACCTGGCGGCGGGCTTCCGCTACGGGATCCCCACCGTCGGCACCTCCGCCCACGCCTTCACCCTGCTGCACGACAGCGAGCGCGACGCCTTCCGGGCCCAGGTCGACTCGCTCGGCAGCGGCACCACCCTGCTCGTCGACACCTACGACGTGGCCGAGGCCGTGCGGACCGCCGTCGAGGTGGCCGGACCCGGGCTCGGCGCGGTCCGGATCGACTCCGGCGACCTGCTGCTCGTCGCCCACCGGGTGCGCGCGCAGCTCGACGAGCTGGGCGCCCGGGACACCCGGATCGTGGTCACCTCCGACCTCGACGAGTACGCCATCGCCTCGCTCGCGGCGGCGCCCGTCGACGCGTACGGGGTCGGCACCCAGCTCGTCACCGGCAGCGGCCACCCGACCTGCTCGATGGTCTACAAGCTGGTCGCCCGCGCCTCCTCGGCCGACCCCAAGGCGCCGCTGGTGCCGGTCGCCAAGAAGTCCGTGGGCGGCAAGGCGTCCGTCGGCGGACGCAAGTGGGCCGCGCGCCGCACCGACGCCGCCGGTGTCGCCGAGGCCGAGGTCGTCGGCACCGGCCCCGTCCCGGCCGCGCTGGCCGACCGGCAGCTCCTGGTGGAGCTGGTGAAGGGCGGGACGGTGGTGGCCCGCGAGCCGCTGGAGGCGGCCCGCTCCCGGCACATCGCGGCCCGCGCCGGGCTGCCGATGTCCGCGATCCAGCTCTCCCGGGGCGAGCCCGTGCTGCCGACGGAGTACGCGTAGCCGAGGCGGCCCGCCGCGCGCCCCGAGGGGCGCCCGAACGCCGGGGGACGCCCCCTCCCCTCCGGAGGGGGAAGTCTCTAGGCTCACAACCCACCCATCCGACGCGCTAAGGACACCCGCCATGCACCGCGCACTGATCGTCGTGGACGTCCAGAACGACTTCTGCGAGGGCGGCAGCCTCGCCGTGGCGGGGGGCGCGGACGTCGCCGCCGCCGTCACCGACCTCATCGGCCAGGCGGCCGGCGCCGCCGCCTACCGGCACGTGGTCGCCACCCGCGACCACCACATCGACCCGGGCGCCCACTTCTCGGACCGCCCGGACTACGTCGACTCCTGGCCCCGGCACTGCGTGGCGGGCACGGAGGGCGTCGGCTTCCACCCGAACTTCGCCCCCGCGGTCGCCTCGGGCGCCGTCGACGCCGTCTTCGACAAGGGCGCGTACGAGGCCGCGTACAGCGGCTTCGAGGGGCGCGACGAGAACGGCGCGACGCTCGCCGAGTGGCTGCGCGAGCGCGGGGTCACCGAGGTCGACGTGGTCGGCATCGCGACCGACCACTGCGTGCGGGCGACGGCCCTGGACGCGGCCCGCGAGGGCTTCCGCACCCAGGTGCTGCTGGACCTGACCGCCGGGGTGGCCCGGGAGACCACCGGGCGGGCCCTGGAGGAGCTGCGGGCGGCGGGTGTGGAGCTGACCGGGAAGCCCGTCACCCCCGGGGACGCGGCGCTCTAGGCCGCCTTCGGGAGCGAGCGTATGGGGTGCCACAGCTCCTGGGCGGTGATCCGCCAGAGCATCCCGTCCGGGTGGTGCAGGACGGCCGTGATCTCGTCCGGCGTCGGCGGCTCGGTGTTGCCCCGCAGGTAGACCGCCCGCAGCCCCAGGTTCCGCAGCCTGGTCAGGGCGCGGGCCCGGTTCGCGGCGTGCACCAGGAAGCGGACGGTGGCCCCGTCGCCGGCCGGGCTGGGCAGTCCTATGGCGACGACGACACTGCCTCCGGGCAGTCTGCAGAAGCCTCCATTGGGCATACGGAACCACTCCCCCGTGGAACGACTGTCAATAAGGTCAGGCGGCCTTGGCCGTAAGACGCACCTAAACACGATCGGCCGCCGCCCGCTAGAGGGCGACGGCCGATCATGCTTTGACCTGCGACGATTCAGAAAAACTCGCCGTTACTTGGTCGAGGGACCCACCTGGACCGTGATCGTGGAGCCGTCCTTGGCCTCCTTGACGACCTGGATCTTGGTGTTGGTGTCAGTTACCTGGACACCGGAGCGCTCGGTCTCCTTGAACCAGTAGACGCCCTTGCGGTCGTCGAAGGTCGGGTTGCCGGCCTGGGACGGGACCCAGGTGCCGACGCCGGCCTTGTGGAGCTGGAAGCCGTCCGTGCGCGAGATGCTGAACGGCGAGTCGTACGCCTGGATGCGCCCGCGCATCAGGGTGCCGTCGCCCCACTTCAGCGGGGACGGGTGGGCGTCGATCGGGAGGACGCGGCCCACACCCGGGTGCTGGGAGGTGTTGTTGTCCTTCTGGGACAGGTCCCACTTCCAGATCAGCAGGCCGTTCTGGTACGGGTAGTGCTCGACCCAGCTGGCCTTGTCGCCGGTGAAGCCGAAGTTGTACGGGCCGACCTTGAGGGTCTGGTCGTACGAGACGTACTGGCGGTTCTCCGCGATGTAGTACTGCTCGTACTCCTTCGCGAAGCCCTTGCCGATGCGCGAGAAGCCCTTGGCGACCCAGCCGTTGTCACCGTTCTCGGCGTTGTCCGAGAAGACGGGGGCACCGTCGGCGGTCAGCGTGATGGCGTCGGCCGTGAAGCCCTTGCCGCCCGCGCCGCCGTCCGTCTGGTAGCGGAAGCGGAGGTCGAACTTCTTGCCCGCGTACGCGTCGAGGCCGTAGACCAGCTTCTGGTGCTTCTCCGAGGCGCCGGTCAGCGCCGGGGCGCCGGAGGCGTCCTTCTGGAGCGGCTTGCCGTCGGCGGTGCCGTCGAGGGCGTGCCAGTTGGCGCCGCCGTCGGTGGAGACCTCGGCGTACAGGTAGTCGTAGTCCTGCTCGATGTCGTACCAGCCCTGGAGCTCCAGGGAGGCGGACGTCTTGCCGGTCAGGTCGACGGGCCGGGTGAGGGTGTTCTTGAGGTCGTCACCCATGTCGCTCCACCACTGCGTGGCGCCCTGGGCGGGGGCCACGACGTCCGTGGTGACGGACTTCTTCGGCAGCTCGACGACGAGCGCCTGCGGGTTCTTGGTGTTGTACTCCGAGACGCCCAGCTTGTGGGTGGTCTTGGTGCCCCGCTGCCAGTCGTTGACCTTGGCGTAGTTCAGCCAGCCGAGCTGGAGCTTGTCCCAGGCGTTCATGTCGCCGGGGAGGTCGCCGATGGAGTCCTTGCCGGTGCCGAGCCAGGAGCCGGAGGACATGAGGGTCCAGAAGCCCGTGGAGTTCTCGCCGCCGGCGGTGTCGTAGTGGTCCGGCAGACCGAGGTCGTGGCCGTACTCGTGGGCGAAGACGCCGAGGCCGCCGTTCTCGGGCTGCATCGTGTAGTCGCCGACCCAGATGCCCGAGTTGCCGATCGGGGTGCCGCCGGACTTGTTGCCGGCCGGGCCGGTCTTGCCCGCGTCGGTGCCGTAGGCGTACCAGCGGTGGGCCCACAGGGCGTTGGTGCCCTCGGCGCCGCCGCCGGCCGACTCGTCCTCGCCCGCGTGGACGATCTGGAAGTGGTCGATGTAGCCGTCGGGCTCGTTGAAGTTGCCGTCGTTGTCGAAGTCGTAGCGGTCCCACTGGTCGTACTGCGCCAGGGTCGCCTTGATCTCGGCGTCGGTCTTGCCCTTGGCCTTCTGGTCCGCGTTCCAGGCCACCAGGCCGTCGCGGACGGTGTCCCACACGTTGGCGCAGTTGGTCTGGCCGCAGTAGTTGGAGCCGTAGCGGGCCTCGTTGTACGGGACCTTGACCCAGTCGGAGACAGCGCCGTCGACCGAGTAGCGGCCGGACGAGGTCTTCTCGTAGTAGGTCTTCAGGGACTGCTTCTGCTGCCCCTTCTTGTCCTTGCCGGTACCGAAGTACAGGTCCTGGAAGTGCTGCTGGTTGTAGTCCGCCTGCCAGGCCGTGGAGTTGTCGTTCTTCCGGTCCGGCTTGGCTATCGCGTTGTGCAGCGGGCCGGGCGTGCCGCCGTACTTCGGCTTCAGCTCGTCCGTGTCGTCGTCCTTGCGGTCGACCAGGGTCGTGTTGTCGACCTGGTCGCCGAACTCGACGAGGATCGTGAAGATCTTGTCGGTCTTCTCGCGGCCGAGCTCGACGTACTTCTTGCTGTCGAGCTTGACGACCTTCGAGCCGCTCCGGTTCTCGACCTTGCTCTCGCCGCTCAGCACCTGCTCCAGGGCAGCCTTGCGCTGCTGCTCCTGCTGCTTGCTGTACGGGCCGTCGAGGTCGTGGTCGACCGTCGTCTTGTCCACGGAGCGCGCCCCGGGCGCGGACGCGGCCGGCACGGTGCTGTGGTTGTCGGCCCACGCGGTGGTGAAGGTCGAGGCGGTGGCGGCGGTGGCCGCGAGCGCCACGACGACTGCGGACGCTCGGATCGCCCGTCGTCTGTTGGTCACTTGGATCTGTCCTCCCCGGCGCCCCTCGCCGCGGACCGGTGTGGGGTATCCGCCGGCGGGTCTGCGCGTCACAAGTGACGACATTCGACCGGAGTTGCCGAAGAAAAGACAGATCTTGACTTGGACACACCAACTGCACTATGCAGGAGCGGACTTCCGATATCCGAACGCACGCCGAACACCGGGCGAGGTCCCGGTGGCCGTCCGTGCGCCCCTGCGCCCCCCGTGCCTCCGTACCGTGGGTTAGGTCACGCTTACTTCCGGTTCCCCTCGGGCATCCACCGTCGTAGAGTCGCCCATTGCCACGCGCACGTCGCCACGCGCACGCTCGCCCGAGGGACGGTACCCGTCATGCAGCGTCCGACCGCCGCACAGTCCGCCTACGGTTCGGCCACCGTCGTGTTCGCGACCGTCGCCCTGCTGCTGCTCTCCGGCACCACCACGACGCTCGGCATCGCGGCGATCTGCGCCGCGGGGCTGATCCTCGGGGTGCTGGTGGCGGTGACGATGCCGGTACGCGGGCGGCCCGTCAAGCCTTCCGTCACCGCCGCCACCGGGCCCGCCGGCTCCCCCGCCGCCCCCTCGGACGAGGAGATCCGGGTGCCGGCCGCGCGCGTGGGCGCGGGCGCCGACACCCGGATCCGTTCGTAGCCACTCGCCCCCCGGCTCCCGTCACGGGGCGACCTGCACCACCACCGTCTTGGCGGCCTTGTCGTGCAGGCCCTGCTTGTAGGGCTTGTCGACCAGGATCAGGATCAGCAGGAGCAGCGGCCACAGGCAGGCGCAGCAGATCAGCGCGGGCACCCACAGCACGATCGCGCGGATCAGCGACGCGTTCATCGAGGGCGTGGAGCCGTCGTTGAGCATCCCGACCCGCAGCTTCAGCCACTTCTTGCCGAGGGTCTGCCCGCGCTTGGCGGTCATCAGGGTGTCGTAGCCGACGTACGCGACGATGGTGATGAGCTGGAAGACGAGCTGCCCGCCGCCGTTGAGGCTGTTGACCGTGTCCCCGAAGTCGTTCCCCTTCTCGGTGGCCCGCTGGTACACGTCGAACGGGATGCCGAGGATCGCGAGCGGCACGGCGATGATCAGCCAGTCGATGATCCGCGCGGCGATGCGCCGCCCCGACTCGGCGAGCGGCGGCATCCCGGCGAGCGGGTCGGCCCCGCCGTAGCCACCGCCGTAACCGGCCCCGTAGGGCGGCGGCGGGCCCCCCGGCGGGGGCGGCGCGGAGTCGTACGGGTTCCCCGGCGGCGGCCCGCCCTGCGGGGGTGGCGGAGGCGGGGGCGGCGGGGGCGGCGGGGGCGGCGGGCCGGAGTCCGGCGGGCGCTTGGCGAACGGGTCGTCCTCCGGCGGCTGACCCGGGGGCGGCGGCGGCTGATCGTTGCTCATGGGGGCAGTGCACCCCGGGTGCCGGGCCCCCGCAATCGTGCGCGGACCGTTCGGGGGACGGGGGCGGGGGCGGGGGGCGCTCTCACCCCGTCCCCGGCCTGCCGGCCTACCGGGCGACGAAGGTGCGGGCCGCCTTGTCGTGCCAGCACTGCCGCCAGGGGCGGTCGAACAGGCACCACAGGACGTTCAGCACCCCGAGCACGAGCAGCCCGAGCACGCTGTAGACCAGCCAGCGGCGCAGCGCGGCGCCGAAGGAGGGCGGCTCGTGCGCCTCGATGTCCCGCACCTGGATCCCGCACAGCTTCTTGCCGAGCGTGCGCCCCCAGCGGGCCGTGGGCAGCGCCTCGTAGAGCACGCCGAGCACGAGCAGCGCGGCGAGGGCGATGCCGAACTGCACCGAGGTCGTCGAGTCGACCAGCCAGACCTGGACGGTGACGCCGGACTGCCTGGCCGCCTCGATCTTCTCCTCGATGTGCGCGAGGGCGGCGGTGACGAAGGGGTACGCGACGGCCCCGGCCATCGCCCCGAGCACGAGCGTGTCGACCAGCCGGGCCACCAGCCGCCGCCCCAGCCCGGCCGGGCGCGCGGATGCCTGCGCCTGCGCGAGGGAGTGGAAGGGATCCTCGACGGGGGGCTTCCAGGGGACTACGGGGTCTTGGGGCTGGGGGTGGGACTGGGCGTGGGACTGGGGCTGGGGGTGGAGCTGGGCCCGGGGCTGGGGCTGGGATTGGGGCTGAGGCGTCCGGGGCGCCGGGGTGGCCGCTGGTTGCGGCTGCGGCTGCTGCTGCTGGGCTTGGGGCGCCCACGAGGGGGATACGGGCATCCCGCCGAGCCTGGCGGCGGTCCCCGCGGCTCCGGCGGCCCCGGCGGCGCTCGCGGGGGCGGCCGGGGCGGGCTGGGCGGGTTGGGCGCCCTGGCCCGGAAGCCCGGCGGCCCGCTCTTCGGCCGCGCCGCCGGCCGTGGGCCAGACGGGGGCGGGGCCCTGCCCGGGCAGCCCGGCGGACTCCCGTACCGGCTCGGCCCGCGGCGGCTCGGCGGCCGGGGCGCCACCCGCCCGCGGCCACACCGGAGCGGCGGCGGCCCGCGGGTCGGCCGGGGCCTGGGCGGCGTCGGAGGAGGCGGGGGCTCCCGGGGTGCCGACGGCCCCGGCGGCCCCTGCGGTGCCGACGGCGCCATCGAGGTCCTCGCGTCCCCACGACACCCGCTGGTCGCGTTCGCCGCCGAAGCCCGTCTGGACCGAGGTCGTCGCGTGCCAGACCGGGGCGGGGTCGGGGTCCGGGGCCGGAGCCGAGGCCGGGGCCGGGTCGGTGTCGAAGAAGACCGGCCCGGTCTCCTCGACCGCCGGGACGGACGGCGCCACGGGTGCGGGCACCGCCGCGGGTACGGCCACGGGCGCGGGCGCCGGGCTCGGGGCCAGTTGGGGGCCGAGCGCGGCCGGCGGGGCCGGCGGGGCCTCGCCGTCGGCGGGGGCGGGCCGGCTCGTCCCGGGCACCCACGCGCCGCCGTTCCAGTACCGGATGTACCCGGGGATCGACGGATCCGGGTAGTAGCCCGCCCGCGGTACCTCTCCGCCGCCTCCAGGAGGAGTAGCCACTGCCCCGACTCCGTTCAGTCACAACGCCCTTGGTCCGCGCGGTCGCGCCCCGACCGCGCCACGCCCAAGGAGGACAGTAACGAAGAACGCCCCCGAGGGGACAAGGAGCCCGACAGAAAGGCCGCGTTCGGGGGGACGGAACCCGATTTCCGTCACGCAGAGTGATATTCGGGCCCCCACTCACCCGCTCCGGAAAAAATCTTCGGAAACTTCTCCGAAGTCGCGTAATGGATCGCTCCGACCGCGCTCTCTCCTCGTGAAGGCCCGCCCACGGGCCCCACCGAGAGAGGCGGCACGCCATGCAGAACACCGAGAAGAACAACGTCGTCGAGCGCGAGCTGGAGCTGAAGCTGGTGCTCTCCCCCGAGCGCTCCGTCCCGGTCCCCGCGCGCCTCGCGTACCGCGTCGACGACCCGTACGCCGTGCACATCACCTTCCACATCGGCTCCGAGCACCCGGTCAACTGGACCTTCGCCCGCGAGCTGCTCGTCGAGGGCGTGTTCCGCGCCTGCGGCCACGGCGACGTGCGGATCTGGCCGACCAAGGTGGACGGCCGCAACGTCGTCCTGATGGCGCTCTCCTCCCCCGACGGCGACGCCCTCCTGGAGGCGCCGTCCGCGCAGGTGTCCGCCTGGCTGGAGCGGACCCTGCGCGCCGTGCCGCCGGGCACCGAGACCGAGCAGCTCGGGATCGACGACGGTCTCGCCGAACTGCTGGCCGCCGGCGCGATCGCGGACGAGCTGTGGCTGCGCGACCCGTGGCCGTCGGACGAGTCCACGGACGGCGAGCTGTGACCCCGGCCCGCGGGTCCCGGGTACGCGAGTCCCCCGTACCGAGGTCAGAGAGGCCAGAGAGGTCAGAGAGGTCGGAGAGGTCAGAAGAGCTTGCCGGGGTTGAGCAGGCCCAGCGGGTCGAAGGTCCGCTTGATGCCCCGCTGCAACTCCAGACCCACCGGCCCCAACTCCCGCGCCAGCCAATCCTTCTTCAGCACGCCCACCCCGTGCTCCCCGGTGATCGTGCCGCCCAGCGCGAGCCCGAGCGCCATGATCTCGTCGAAGGACTCCCGGGCCCGCCGCGACTCGTCCTCGTCGGCGTGGTCGAAGCAGACGACGGGGTGCGTGTTGCCGTCGCCCGCGTGCGCGCAGACCCCGATGGTCAGCCCGTACTTCTCCGCGATCGCCGTCGTCCCGGCGAGCATCGCGGCCAGCTTGGTGCGCGGCACGCACACGTCGTCGATCATGGTCGCGCTCTTGATCGTCTCCAGCGCGGTGAGCGACAGCCTGCGGGCCTGGAGGAGCAGTTCGGACTCGGCCGCGTCCTCGGCCGGCACGACCTCGGTGGCCCCGGCCGCCCGGCAGAGCTCCGCGACGGCGGCCAGGTCGGCCCCCGGGTCCGGGGTGTCGAAGGCGCACAGCAGCAGCGCCTCGGTGGTGTCCGGCAGCCCCATGTGGGCCAGCTTGTTGACGGCCCGGACGGTGGTGCCGTCCATCAGTTCGAGGAGCGACGGCGTGTGGCCGCGCTCCATGATCGCGCAGACGGCCTCGCAGGCGGCGCCCGCGGAGGGGAACTCGGCGGCCAGCGCGAGCTGCACGGGCGGCTGCGGCCGGAGCGCCAGCACCGCCCCGACGACGATGCCGAGGCTGCCCTCGGAGCCGACGAAGAGCCGGGTCAGGTCATAGCCCGCGACGCCCTTGGCGGTGCGCCGGCCGGTCCGCAGCAGCCGCCCGTCGGCGAGCACGACGTCCAGGCCGAGCACGTACTCCGCGGTGACCCCGTACTTCACGCAGCACAGCCCGCCGGACGCGGTGCCGATGTTGCCGCCGATGGTGCAGGTCTCCCAGCTGGAGGGGTCCGGCGGGTAGTACAGGCCCTGTGCGGCGACGGCCCGCGAGAGCACCGCGTTGACCACACCCGGTTCGACGACGGCGATCCGGTCGACCGGGTCGATCTCCAGGATGCGGTCCATCTTGACCAGGGAGAGCACGACGCAGCCGTCGGAGGCGTTGGCGCCGCCGGAGAGGCCGGTACGGGCGCCCTGCGGCACCACCGGCACCCGCAGCGCGGTCGCGGTGCGCATCACGTGCTGGACCTGCTCGACGGTGCGCGGGAGCACGACGGCCGCGGGGGTGCCGGCCGTGCAGAAGCTCGCCATGTCGTGGGCGTACGAGGCGGTGACGTCCGGGTCGGTGAGCAGCGCCTCGGCGGGGAGTCCGGCGCGCAGTTCCCGGTGGAGCCGCGCCTGAAGATCGTCCTGCTGAAGATCGTCCATGGGTCCAGCGTGGCACCCGGGGCCATCGGTGTGAACCCGCCGGGACCGGCGCTCGTGTGCTCTTCGTACAGCGGCCCGCGGGCGCACAGTGAGCGCCATGAGGAGCGAGAACGTGTCGCGGACGGTGCTGGCCTGCGGCGTGGGCGCGGTGCTCGCCGCGACGGCGTTGCTGTACGTGCCGGAGCTGTTCGGCGGCGAGCCGCGGCGCCCGCCCGGTCCCGCCGAGCGGGCGGCGAACGCGGCGCACGCCGGGGCACGGGCGGCGCTGCCCGACCTGGTCGCGCTGATCGGGGACCGCGAGACGTGGCTGACGTCCCATCCGGGTGACGAGGCGTCCTGGGCGGTGCTCGGCGCGGCCTACACGGAGCGGGCGCTGCGCCGCGCGGACCCGGCGGACCTGCCCCGCGCGGAGGAGGCCCTGAAGCGCTCCCTGGCCGTGCGCCCGGCCGCGCGCGGGAACACCGACGCGGAGCTGGGCATGGCGGCGCTGGCGAACGCGCGCGGCGACTTCGCCGCCGGGAAGCGCTGGGGCGAGCAGGCGCGCGCGGCGGGCCCGAAGCGCTGGTCGGCGTATCCGCCGCTGATCGACGCGTACGAGGGCCTGGGCGACTACAAGGCGGCGCAGAAGGCGACGGAGACCCTGGCCGAGCTGCACTCCGGCCCCGCGGTGAGCGCCCTGTCGGCGCGGCTGTACCGCAACCGGGGCTGGCGCGAGGACGCGGGCGTGGCGGCGGCGGACGCGGTGGCGCTCGCGGAGTCGGACGCGGACAAAGCGGCGGCCCTGGCGCGCCTGGGCGACCTCGCGTGGGAGCGCGGCGAGCCCGAGGAGGCGCTGGGCTCGTACGAGACGGCGCTGCGGCTGGTGCCGGACGACCCGCCGTCGCTCGCGGGCCGGGCCAGGAGCCTGGCGGCGCTGGGGCGCACGGACCAGGCGGTGCACGGCTGGCAGACGGCGCTGGCCCGGCAGCCGCTCCCGGACCTGCTCCTGGAGGCGGGCGAGCTGTTCGAGTCGCTGGGCCGGGACGGGGACGCGCGGACGCTGTACGAGCGCCTGCGGACGCAGCGGCTGCCGCGCGCGGAGGTGGCGCGGGGCCTGCTGGAGGCGGACCACGGCGACCCGGCGGAGGCGGTGCGGCTGCTGCGCGCGGAGTGGGCGCGGGGGCACCGGGAGGTGCGGGTGGCGGACGCGCTGGGCTGGGCGCTGTTCCGGTCGGGCGAGCCCAAGGAGGCGCTGGTGTACGCGAAGCGGGCCAATGACGAGGGGCTGCGCAGCGCGCTGTTCGCGTACCACCGGGGCGAGATCGAGCGGGCCCTGGAGGAGGGCGGCCCGGCGCGGCGGCACCTGGCGGAGGCGCTGCGGATCAACCCGTACTTCTCGCCGCTGCTCGCCCCGCGCGCGCGGGAGGCGCTGGACGCGCTGGGCGAGCTGCCGGACGAACTCCCCAAGGACGTACGGCCGGAGGTGCGGCAGGACGTACGGCCTCAGCAGCCGAAGAAGGCGGCACAGGCGCCGGCCAGGAAGCCCGCATAAGGGCCCGCCAGGCCCGACGGACCCGCCCGCGCGCGGGCGCGCGGGCCGGGGTCCCGGGCGGCCCCCCGTGGCCGCCCGGGAGCTGCGGCGGCCTCTAGAGGTTGCCGCGCTTGTCCTGCTCACGCTCGATGGCCTCGAACAGGGCCTTGAAGTTGCCCTTGCCGAAGCCCATGGAGCCGTGGCGCTCGATCATCTCGAAGAAGACGGTCGGGCGGTCCTGGACCGGCTTGGTGAAGATCTGCAGCAGGTAGCCGTCCTCGTCGCGGTCGGCGAGGATCTTCAGCTCGCGCAGCTCGTCGATCGGGACGCGGGTGTCGCCGACCCACTCGCCGAGGGTGTCGTAGTACGTGTCCGGGACGGACAGGAACTCGACGCCGGCGGCGCGCATCGCGCGCACGGTGGCGACGATGTCGTTGGTGGCGAGGGCGATGTGCTGGACGCCGGGGCCGCCGTAGAACTCCAGGTACTCGTCGATCTGCGACTTCTTCTTCGCGATCGCCGGCTCGTTGATCGGGAACTTGACCTTCTTGGTGCCGTCCGCGACCACCTTCGACATCAGCGCCGAGTACTCGGTCGCGATGTCGTCGCCCACGAACTCCTTCATGTTCGTGAAGCCCATGACGTTGTTGTAGAACTCCACCCACTCGTTCATGCGGCCGAGTTCGACGTTGCCGACGCAGTGGTCGATGGCCTGGAAGGTGCGCCTGGCCGGCGGCTCGACGATGGGCTTGGCGGCGACGTAGCCGGGCAGGTAGGGGCCGTCGTAGCCGGAGCGCTCGACGAGGGTGTGGCGGGTCTTGCCGTACGTGGCGATGGCGGCGAGGACGACGGTGCCGTGCTCGTCCTCGAGCTCGTGCGGCTCGACGAGCCCGGTGGCGCCCTGCGCCACGGCGTGGGCGTAGGCGGCGCGCGCGTCCGGCACCTCGATCGCCAGGTCGACGACGCCGTCGCCGTGGGCGGTGACGTGCTCGTCGACGAAGCGGCCCCAGTCGCTGGTGGCCTTGATGACGGAGGTGAACACGAAACGGGCGGAGCCGTTGGTGAGGACGTAACTGGCGGTCTCCCGGCTGCCGTTCTCCGGTCCGGAGTAGGCGACCAGCTTCATGCCGAAGGCCGTGGAGTAGTAGTGCGCGGCCTGCTTGGCGTTGCCGACGGCGAAGACGACCGCGTCCATTCCCTTCACCGGGAAGGGGTCGGCCTCACGCGCGGTGGTCGGGGTGTGATCGAGGGTCTCAGTCATGACAGCAGAGTCCCGCCGTCCGGCAAGCTGCGCAATAGTTTCTTGTTCCCCTGGTCAATCTGCACAGCGATGGGCCACCATCGGCGTGCGACTTGTACATGATGACCATCGGGAGAGCGGCATGGCGATCGATCATCTGGACGGACGGCTCATCGCGCTCCTCGCCGAGGAGCCCCGGATCGGCGTCCTGGAGGCTTCGCGCCGCCTCGGCGTGGCGCGCGGCACGGTCCAGGCGCGGCTCGACCGGCTCCAGTCCCAGGGCGTGATCCGGGGCTTCGGCCCCCAGGTGGACCCGGCGGCGCTCGGCTATCCGGTGACCGCCTTCGCGACCCTGGAGATCAAGCAGGGCCAGGGCGCGGACGTGCGGGGCCACCTGGCGACCGTCCCGGAGGTCCTGGAGCTGCACACGACCACGGGCCACGGCGACATGCTCTGCCGGCTGGTGGCGCGGTCCAACGCGGACCTCCAGCGGGTGATCGACCGGGTCGTGGGCTTCGACGGCATCGTCCGGGCGTCGACGGCGATCGTCATGGAGAACCCGGTCCCGCTGCGGATCATCCCGCTGGTGGAGCAGGCGGCGGGGGACGGCGAGCGGTAGGCCCCGAGCGGCCCGCCGCACCCCTGCGGCCTCCGACCGTAGAGTTGCAAAGAACTCTCTGCAAAAAACCCTTGCAGAGATCCCTTTGCAACTCTACGGTGGAGTCATGCCCGAGAAGCCCGAGCCGGAGCCCGACACCTCCGCGCCCACTCCAGCCTCCGCCGAAGCCCCCGCCCCGGCCCCCACCGCCGAGCGCGCGGCCAAGGTGCTCGACCCGCGCTCCCTGCGCGGCCTCGCCCACCCCCTGCGCATCCAGCTGCTCCGGGCGCTGCGCCACCACGGCCCCGCGACCGCCTCCCAGCTCGCCGAGCGCCTCGGCGAGTCCAGCGGCGCCACCAGCTACCACCTGCGCCAGCTCGCCGCCCACGGCTTCGTCGAGGACGACCCCGAGCGCGGCAAGGGACGGGAGCGCTGGTGGAAGGCGGCCGTCCAGGGCACCACCTTCGACGAGGCGCTGTACGAGAACACGGACCCGGAGGTCCAGGGCGCCGTCGAGATCTACCTCCACGAGATAGCGACCATCCACACCCAGGAGCTCAGCACCTACCTGGGCACCCGGCACGAGTGGGCCGACGTCTGGCTCGGCGCCTCCGACATGAGCGACTTCACGCTCCACCTCTCCCCCGACCGGCTGCGCGAGCTCGACGGGCGCCTGCACGCCCTGATCAACGAGTACCGGGACACCGAGGACCGCGAGGCCCCCGACTCCCAGCGCGTCCGGATGCACCTGCACGCCTTCCCCCAGCACGGCGAGAACTGACACACCGCGACCCGAAGGGCCACGCCATGCACTCCGACGTCCACCACGTCCTGCACACCCTGACCGCCGCCGAACTCCACGGGGCCGCCGCCACCGCCCCGGCCACCCCGGCCGCCCCGAAGGCCGCCGGCTCCGTGCGCGAGCAACTCGGCTGGAAGCTGGTCGAGTTCGGCCTGAAGCTGGCCGTCGCGCCCGCGCACTGACCGCGCGGCCGGGAGCCGCCGCGCAGCACCGTCATTCGTCAACGGGGGGAAACCGTGCGAGCCCGCACACCACTGGTCACCGTCCTGGCCGCCAACGCCATCTCCATCAGCGGCAATTCACTCACCCTCATCGGCGTCCCGTGGTTCGCCCTGGAAACCACCGGAAGCCCCGGCAAGGCGGGCCTCGTCGCCTTCTTCGCCGCCGTGCCCGTCGTCCTCTCCGCGATCTGCGGCGGCCCCGTCATCGACCGGATCGGCCGCCGCCGCGTCTCCGTCGCCTCCGACCTCGTCTGCGCCCTGGCCCTCGCCGCCATCCCGCTGCTCAACCGGGCCGGGCTGCTCCAGTTCTGGATGCTGTGCGCGCTGATGGCCGTCACCGGCCTCTTCCACGCCCCCGGCGAGACCGCCCGGCACGTCCTCATCCCCGACCTCGCCCGGCACGCCGGCACCCCGCTCACCCGGGCCACCAGCCTGTACGAGGCCGTCTCCCGGGGCGCCCGGATGACCGGCGCCGCCCTCGCCGGCCTCCTCGTCGCCGTCATCGGCGCGGACACCGTGCTGTACGTGGACGCCGTCACCTTCGGCGCCTCCGCCCTGCTCGTCCTCGCCGGACTGCGCGGCATACCGGCCGCCGAACCGCTGCGCGGGGCGCCCCCGCTCTCCCTCGCCGCCTACCGCACCGATCTGCGCGAGGGCTACTCCTTCCTGCTTCGCACCCCGCTGCTGCTCGGGATCAACCTGATGGTGATGGTCACCAACGGCCTCGGCCAGAGCTGGAACGCGGTGCTGCTCCCCGTGCACGCCCGCGAGGAGCTCGGCGGCTCGGCGGCCATCGGCCTGCTCGTCGCCGTCTTCGGCGGCTGCGCCCTGATCGGCGCGCTGCTGTACGGGGCGGTGGGCCACCGCTTCCCGCGCCGCCCGGTCTTCGCCGTCGGCTTCCTGCTCGCCGGCGCCCCCTCGTACGTGGTGGCGGCGTTCACGGACACCACGCCGCCGCTGCTCGTCACGATGGCGCTCGGCGGGCTCGGCGCCGGAGTGCTCAACCCGATCCTGTCCACGGTCTTCTACGAGACCGTCCCCGAACAGCTCCGCACCCGCGTCGGCGGCGCCAGCACCGCCGGGGTGCTGCTGACCACCCCGCTCGGCGGCCTGGCCGCGGGCTATCTGGTCGAGCGGGACGGCATCACCACGGCCCTGCTCTCCTTCGCCGCGGTCTACTTCCTGGCCACGCTCTCCCCGCTGGTCTTCCCCGCCTGGAAGACGATGGAGCGCCCGGCGGGGCCCGCCGGCCCCGCCGACGCCTCCGGGCTCAGCAGCCCGGGACCTTCGACTCCTGCCCCTGTCCCAGGGCCCGCAGGGACGACACCGCGTCGCTGAGGGTGGTCACCGGCACCAGGCGCAGCCCCTTGGGCAGTTCGGCCCGCGCCTGGGAGCACTCGTCCTTCGGCACCAGGAAGACGGTGGCCCCGTCGCGCGCGGCGGCCTGCGTCTTCAGCGAGACGCCGCCGACCGCGCCGACCTTGCCGTCGGGCGTGATCGTGCCCGTACCGGCGATCGTCCGGCCGCCGGTGAGGTCGCCGCCGTCCCCGTTCCCGTCGATCTTGTCGACGATGCCGAGGGAGAACAGCAGCCCGGCGCTGGGGCCGCCGACGTCGGCGAGGTGGAGCTGGACCTTCACCTTCGCCGGGTCGAGCTTCAGATAGCCGAGGGCGGCGAGGGAGGCCGCGTCCTGCGACTCCTTCATCTGCCCGAGGTTGCGCTGCTCGATCTCCTTGTCCGACTTGCCCGAGGGGTAGACCGACTCACGGGGCAGCACCGCCCGGTCCGTGCGGAACCAGGCGTCGGCCACCTCCGCGAGGTCGATGTCCTCGGAGGGGCCGGTCGCCAGGATCGTCGTCATCCGCAGCTGTCCCTCGGTCTGCCGGACCGGGACGCCGCTGACGGTGATCACCTCGCGTCCCTTGTCCGCGCCGAGCACGTCCGCGGTCGTCCCCGGCTGCGCGATCGAGAAGGGCAGCGGCGCGAGCCCGGCGACGGCGAAGAGCGCGACGACGGGAACGGCGCACAGGGCGAGCGCGCGGGGACGCGAGAGGCTGGAGAGGGAGAACACGCCCCCCAATCTACTGGGCCGGGCCCGCCCGGCGGACGCGTACGGCCCCGGGGCGGGGCCGCCGGCCCCGCCCTCGCCCACGGCAGGTCCTACCGCAGGGCGTCGGCGACCTCCCGCGCCGCGTCCACGACCCGCGGCCCGACCCGCTCCGGCACCGCGTCCGAGAGCATCACGACACCGACGCTGCCCTCGATCCCGGTGACCCCGACCAGCGGCGCCGCGGCCCCGCTCGCGCCGGCCTCCAGCTCGCCGTGGGTGAGGGTGAAGCCCGGTTCGATGAGCTCGCCGAGGCGGGCGGCGAGTATCGCGCGGCCGGCCGCCCCGCGGTCCAGCGGATGCCGGAAACCGGCCCGGTAGGCCACGTGGTAGTCGGTCCAGGTCGGCTCGACGACGGCGACGGCGAGCGCCTCCGCCCCGTCGACCAGCGTCAGATGGGCCGTCGCGCCGATGTCCTCGGCGAGCGAGCGCAGCGCGGGCAGCGCGGCCTCCCGCACCAGCGGATGCACCTGGCGGCCGAGCCGGAGCACGCCGAGCCCGACCCGGGCGCGGCCACCCAGGTCGCGGCGGACGAGGGCGTGCTGTTCGAGCGTGGCGAGCAGACGGTAGACGACGGTCCGGTTGACACCGAGTCGGTTGGACAACTCGGTGACGGTCAGGCCGTGGTCGGTGTCGGCGAGCAGTTTGAGGACTCTGAGTCCTCGGTCGAGCGTCTGGGAGGTCTCCGCGGTCACGACGCCCTCTCCTTCGGAGTGAGTGACAGCGGACTCGTACGAGAGCTGCGGCACCGGTCCCATCGGCGACGCACGTCAGAGGCCGCCGGCAGGACGGGGCACACCGGCTGCGCTCCGCGGCGGCGCTGCCACGGGGCGAATGCTTGAGCCGGGACAGTAGCGACCTGCTCCGCTCAGCGGAAGACCTCGTCCAGAATCCGGGCGCGCGCGACCGGATCCGGGCGGTTCGGGACCTAAGTCGGCCGAACAGGGGACTTTGGCGGACAAGACCACCCAACGGTCGCCCTTAGCGTGGAGGTGCAGGAGGCCCGACCGTGGGGGCCGGTCCTCGCTGCGCGTCCCGTTCCCCCGGGACGACCGAGGGGCCCGTACACCGCCTGTGTACGGGCCCCTCGTCCTTGCCGTCCGGGCGGGTCACCTCATCCGGGTCAACGCGACCGGGTCACCGCATCCGGGTCACCGCATCCGGGTGGCCCACTCCTGCACCTTCTTGATCCGCTCGCGGAGCTGGCCGGCGGTCGCCTCGGCGCTCGGCGGCCCGCCGCACACCCGGCGCAGCTCCGTGTGGATCACGCCGTGCGGCTTGCCGCTCTGGTGAACGTACGCGCCGACCATCGTGTTGAGCTGTTTCCTCAGCTCAAGGAGCTCCTTGTGGGAAACCACGGGCCGCCGCTCGGCCGGCAGCTCCAGCAGGTCCGCCTCGCTGTCCGGCCGCTTGCGGCTGTGCGCGATCTGCCGCGCCTGCCGCTTCTGCAGCAGCAGCTGCACCTGGTCCGGCTCCAGCAGCCCCGGAATGCCCAGGTAGTCCTGCTCCTCCTCGCTGCCGGGGTGCGCCTGCATCCCGAACTCGGCGGCGTTGTAGAGCACCCGGTCGAAGACCGCGTCGGACTCCAGCGCCTCGAAGGGCAGCATGTCCTGCTCGCCGGTGTCCTCGTCCTGCTGCTTCTCGGCCTCGGCGAGCTCCTTCTCGGACTCCGCGTACGGGTCCTCCTCGCCCTCCTTCTTCGGCCGGTCGAGGACGTGGTCGCGCTCGACCTCCATCTCGGTGGCGAAGCCCAGCAGGCTGGGAATGGTGGGAAGGAACACCGAGGCGGTCTCGCCCCGCCTGCGGGATCGCACGAAGCGCCCGACGGCCTGCGCGAAGAACAGGGGTGTCGAGATGGTCGTCGCGTACACCCCGACGGCGAGCCGCGGCACGTCGACGCCCTCGGACACCATCCGGACGGCGACCATCCACCGGTCGGTGCTCTCGCTGTACTCGTCGATCCGCCCGGAGGCCCCGGCGTCGTCGGAGAGGACGACGGTGGCCTTGGTCCCGGTGATCTCGCGGATCAGCTTGGCGTAGGACCGCGCCGAGTCCTGGTCGGAGGCGATCACCAGCCCGCCGGCGTCCGGAATGGACTTCCGGACCTCGGTGAGCCGCTGGTCGGCGGCGCGCAGCACGTTGGGCATCCAGTCGCCGCGTGGGTCGAGCGCGGTGCGCCACGCCTGCGAGACGGCGTCCTTGGTCATCGGCTCGCCGAGCCGCGCGGCGACCTCGTCGCCGGCCTTGGTCCGCCACCGCATGTTGCCGCTGTAGCTGAGGAAGATGACGGGCCGGACGACGCCGTCGCCCAGCGCGTTCCCGTACCCGTAGGTGTAGTCGGCGGAGGACCGCCGGATCCCGTCGTTCCCCTCCTCGTACGCGACGAAGGGGATGGGGTTGGTGTCGGACCGGAAGGGCGTACCGGTCAGGGCGAGCCGCCGGGTGGCGGGCTCGAAGGCTTCCAGGCATGCCTCGCCCCAGGACTTGGAGTCGCCGGCATGGTGGATCTCGTCCAGGATCACCAGCGTCTTGCGCTGCTCGCAGCGATTGCGGTGCAGCATGGGCCGCACCCCGACACCGGCGTAGGTGATGGCGACCCCGTCGTACTCCTTGCTGAGCGGCCCGGCGCTGTAGTCCGGGTCGAGCTTGATCCCTATCCGCGCGGCGGCGGCGGCCCACTGCTTCTTCAGGTGCTCGGTGGGCGCGACGACGGTGATCTGCTGCACCACGTGGTGGTGCAGCAGCCAGGACGCGAGGGTCAGCGCGAAGGTGGTCTTGCCGGCGCCCGGCGTGGCGACCGCGAGGAAGTCACGGGGCTGCTCCTGGATGTACTTCTCCATCGCGCCCTGCTGCCAGGCTCGCAGTTTGCCGGCGGTGCCCCACGGGGCACGGCCGGGGAAGGCGGGAGAAAGGTGATGGGAGGAGGTGGCGGTAGTAGTCACGGTCTCCGGTTCGACGCTCGTCCAGATATGACAACCGGGCCACCTTACCGGTGCGCTCCCTCACGACGCCCCCGCGGCACCCCCGCGTGAGACGGTCCTCACAGCCCCCGCAGCCGCTCCGCGATGACCGAAATATCCCCCTCCATGCCCCCGGCGACATCGATGACCAGCGCATACGCCCGATCAAGATCGACATCGTCGAGATCGATCCCGTTGACACCGAGAAAAACGGCGGCGGACAGCCAGGCGGCCCGCTTGTTGCCGTCGACGAAGGGATGGTTGGCGGCGATCCCGTGGAGCAGCGCGGCGGCCTGCTCGTACACCTCGCGGTAGGCGCTCTCGCCGAACATCCGGGCCCGCGGCCGGTGCACGGCGGACTCCAGCAGCCCCGGCGCCCGCAGCTCGGGCGCCCCGCCCCCGAAGGCGACGGCGGCGATCCCGAGGACCTCGCGCACGCCGAGAAATCGCGTACTCACTCCCCCAGCCTCCTCAGCAACACGGCATGCCGCCCGGCAAGCCGCACCGCCACCTCCCGCACGGCCTCCCCCTCGGCGTCCACATACCGCCGCAGGGCCTCGCCGACGAGCTCCTCGACACCGACACCGCGGGCGTCGGCGAGGTCGAGGACGTCATCGCCGACGGAAAGGGTCACGCGTTCCATACGGCGACCCTAGGAAACCGCCCGCGTCTGGGGCGACCCGTTTTCCCGCGTGGCAGCCGAAAACGGCGGGAGGCCCCCGGGCCCGGAGGGTGGGGGTGTCCGGACGTGACAGCGCCCGCAGCGAGCGAAGCGAAGCGAAGGACGCAGTCCGGACACCCCCACCCTCCGGGCCCGGGGGCCGTTGGGGGGACGGGGCGGAAGGGAACGGGGCCGGAACGGACCCGGAACGGGGCCGGACGGGCCGGAACGGAACGGGGCCGGAGGAACCAGACCTGGCCGGGCGGGCCGGGCGGGCCGGACCTGGCCTTACCTGGCCGTACCGGGCCGGGCCCAGCCGGTCCGCCCCGGCCCGGGCCTGCCCGACCAGCCCGGGGCACCCGTACGGGCCCCCCTACCCACCAACCGCCGCGCCCCCCGCCACCCCCCGCACCCCGAGCCGCGTGGCGACCCAGGCCCCCGCCCCCGCGACGACGGCCATCGGCAGGAAGACCGCGGCGAAGGCGACGGGATGCGAGCCTCCGGTGGCGGCGCCGGTGGCGGCGTGTCCCACGGCGCCACCGCCGAGCGCGGCGAAGGCGGCGCCGCCCGCGGCGAGGAGCAGCACGTTGGAGAGCCCGTCGGAGATCTGGAGCGCGGCGGAGTTCGCGCCCGCCTCCTCCGGCGCGGAGAGCTTGAGCAGCAGCACGCTGGTCAGGGCGATCACGATGCCCATGCCGAAGCACCCGAACGCCCAGGCCACGGCGACCGCCCAGGCGGGCACGGAGTGGATCAGCACGCTGGGCGCGGCGGCGATGGAGAGGGCGACGAGCACCATGCCGCCGACCATGAGCCGCTCGCGGTACGGCTCGGTCCAGGGCCGTGCCTGGATGTAGGAGCCGAGCGCCCAGGTCAGCCCGCCGACGGCGAGCGAGAGCCCGGCGAGCGTCGGGCTCAGCCCGCGCTCGGTGACGAGCATGAGCGGTACGAAGGACTCGGCGGCGATGAACGCGCCGGCGGCGATCCCGCGCAGCAGCACCACCGAGGGCAGCCCGCGGGCGGCCCGGTACGTCCCGCGGGGCAGCAGCCCGCGCACGGCGGGCACGAGCAGGGCGGCGCCGACGGCGGCGGGCAGCAGGGAGAGCCAGCGCAGCTCCTGCCCGGCGTACTGGAGCAGCGCGGCGCCGAAGGAGATGCCGAGGGCGAGCCGGATCCGGCGCCGGTCGAAGGGCGGAACGGGGGCGCCGGGGTCGGCGGGCCCGGAGGCGGTCCGGCGTATCGCGGGCAGGGCGAGGGCGAGCGGGAAGACGACGAGGACGGGAATCCCGACGAAGACCCACCGCCACCCGAGGTGCTCGGTGATCGTGCCGGAGGCGAGCGGCCCGACGACGGAGGGGACGACCCAACTGGCGGCGAACGCGGCCATGATCGCGGGCCGGAGGTGTTCGGCGTAGGCACGGCTGATCACCACGTACAGGGCGACGATGACGAGCCCGCCGCCGAGCCCCTGGACGGCCCGGCCGAGGATGAACAGCCACATGGTCCCGGCGGTGCCGGAGAGCAGCAGCCCGACGACGAAGGCGCTCATGCCGGCGGCGAGCGGGCCGAGCGGCCCGCTGCGGTCGGACCACTGCCCGGAGAGGACCATGGCGAAGAGGCTGGTGGTGAAGTACGCGGAGAAGGCGAAGGCGTAGAGCGGCACGCCGTCGAGCTCGCGGGCGGCGACGGGCATGGCGGTGCCGACGGCGGTGGCCTCGAAGGCGATGAGCAGGACCACGGAGACGATCCCGACGCTGAGCGCCCGGTGCGCGCGGTCGAGCACGCTTCCGCCGCCTACGGGAGGTGCCGGGGCGGCGGGAGGGGCGGCTGTTTCGCGGGGTTCGAGGACGCTCATCCCCCCAGAGTAAGGGCCGTCGCCGGAGGTGACCCCTGTCGCGAGGAGGAGAGGAACCGGTCCCTTGGTCGTAGGCCCGTGAACGCCTTGTGGCTGCCGTATGGCAGTCGTGTTGCACGCCGCCCGAAACCATTGAGCACCCGGACCACGGGCCCCTAACGTCGTACCCATCACCACCACGACCGTGTGCCCGAGTGGTTGAGGGGCTCGCCTGCAAAGCGAGTTACGTCGGTTCGATTCCGATCACGGTCTCCAGACGAAGGGGCGCCCCGAACGGGGCGCCCCTTCCGCACGCCGGGCCCCGGCGGCCGGCCCCCTCGCCCGGCTCAGCCCCGCCGCGCCCGAAGCACCCCGACCACGACGGCGGCCCCGACCAGCACGGCCGCGCCGACGCCGAGCCCGATCCACAGCCCGGTCCGGCCGCCGCCGTCGGCCTGGGCGGCGGGAGCGGGCGCGGCGGAGGCGGACGCGGATCCGGAGGCGGACGCGGATCCGGAGGCGGATCCGGACGGTGCCGTGGACGGGGTGACGGACGAGGTGCCGCCCCCCGGCCCGGCCGGGTCCGCGAGGTCCGCGAGGGGCCGCACGTCGGCGGGCCCGGGGTCCCCCGGCGTCTTGAGCGCGCGGAGCGGGCGGATGGCCCCGTACCCGATGTAGTCGTTGCGCCCGGCGCCGTCGTCGGGGGCGGCGAGGGTGTTGAGCATGACCTTGAGGACCTGGTAGTTGGTCCAGTCGGGGTGCTTGGACCAGATGAGCGCGGCGGAGGCGGAGGCGAGGGCGGTGGCGTCGCTGGTGCCGTGGGACTTGCAGAGGCCGGTCCCGCCGCCACAGGCGTGCACCATCTCCTCGCCGGGCGCCACGATGTCCACCTGGGGCCCGTGCTGGGACTCCTTGGTCCGGGTCAGCTTCTTGTCGATGGCGCCGACGCCGACGACCCCGGGGGTCGCTCCGGGATACTCGACCTCGTTGCCCAGCTCGGCGCTGTTGCCCACGGCGGCGAAGACGAGCGCCCCCTTGCCGAGCGCGTACGCCACCGCGTCGGTGAGCTGCTGGGACCCCCGGTCCGAGCCCAGCGACACGTTGATGACCTTCGCCCCGGCGTCGGCGGCGTAGCGGATGGCCTCGGGGACCTCCCGGTTGAACTCGAGCTCGCCGTCGACCTTGTTCAGGTTGCCCGCCTTCACACCGCGGACCCGGACCGGAAGGATCTTCGCGCCCGGGGCGAGGCCGAACGCGCCGTCGCCCCCGCCGCTGCGCCCGGTGCCCGCGATCAGGCCGGCCATGCCGGTGCCGTGGCCCGCGTAGTCCGTGTGCTCGTCGCCGGACTCGCCGGAGGCCAGGTCCTTGCCGTCGAGCACCCGCCCGGCCAGATCCGGATTCCGGTCGTCCACGCCGCTGTCGATGACGGCGACCGTCACACCCTCGCCCTTGCTGATCTGCCAGATCTCCTCCGCGTGGAGGGTGTCCAGGTGCCACTGCCGGGAGCGGATGGTCTCCGCGCTCGCGGGCACGGACGCGATGCCCACCAGCAGCATCCCCAAGGCCGCCGAGACGCCCGCCCGGGCACCGTTCCATCGCCTACCGCTGGTACGCATCTGCTTCCTCGCGCCGATCAGTCGATGACGGGCGGTGCCACGCGGCGCCTGCCCTGCTGCCAGGTCTCCTCGTCCTCGACCAGGTAGTCGGGACGCTCGCCGCGCTCCTCCTCGCGACGGCCGGCGGCGGGGACGGACCCGCCGCGGCCCACCGGCCCGGCGCCCCGGGCCGCCGGCTCGCCCGGGGCGCCGCCCCGGACCAGGCCGGAGCCGCCGGGTGTGAAGGGACGCCCGCTCGCGGACCCCGGCCGCTGCGGCCGGCCGCCCACCACGCCACCGGTCTCACCGGCCAGGCGCCGGCCGCCGCTGATGCCGCTCTGGGCGGCACCCGTGCCACCGCCGCTCATCGGACCGCCCATGCCGTGACCGGCCATGGGGCCGCGGCCCGTGGCGTTGCCGCCGCCGCGCCCGGTGGGCTCGTTCCCGATCACCGTGCCGCGCGGGAGACCGGCGGCGGGCCGGCCGGGCGTCCCGGGGGACCCGGGAGTCCCCGGGACCGCCCGGCCGCCGCTGATGCCGTCACGCGGCATCGTGGGCAGCGCTCCGGTGGTGCCCCGCCCGGCGCCCGGCCCGACCGACCCGCCCGGCGTACGGATGCCGCCGGCGGGCGGAGCCGTAACCGGCCCGCCGCCGCCCTTGCCGTACGGGGGCACGATCCCCGGTCCGCCGGGAACCGTGACCGGCGGCGGCGTCACACCCGTGTCCGGCCGGGTGACCGGCGGCTGGCCGCCCGTCGTCGGCGGCGTGCCGGTGGTGGGCGGCGGCGCCGTACCCACGCCGCCGTCGATCCCGAGGTCGACCGGGACCTCCGGGCGCACCACGCGCACGGGGCCGGTCGAGTCGCCGGAGGGCGGCACCGTACCGAAGTCGACCGGGCCCGGCCCGTCCCCGGAGGCACGCGAGCCGCGCCTGCCGGAGTCGGCGGCGCCCGTCGTGCCCGGCCCGCCCCCCGAGGACCGCTCCAGGTACTGGGAGTCGTTGCGCCCGCCGTCCTCGGGTACGAACGCGTCCGGCGGCGGCTGGAACGACGGCTGCTTGAAGTTCGCCATCTGCAGGCTCGACCACTGGTACGCCCCGGAGAGCCGCTCCATCTCGTCGGCCGCAGCCTGCCGGTTGGCCTCCTCCTTGGCCTTGACGGCGGCGGCGTCACTGCCCTCCGGCGCCATCTGGGAACGCGCGTCGCGCGCGATCTGCTGGGAGTCGGGGTCGTTGTGGTACTTCCGCGCGGCCTCCAGGTTCTCCTTGGCGGACGCGCTGCTCGTGTAGCGCGGGATGGCGCTCTTGGCGACGGAGATCGCGCCGGCCGCCTGCCCCAGCCAGTTCGCGGAGTGCTCGCTGTAGTCGGCGAGGCTGTGCGTGGTGCTCGCGAGGCTGTTCGCCCACTCCATGAACGCCTTCTCGGCCTCGCCCCGCCACTCCACCCGCCCCGGCCGGTTCTGCAGCGCCTTGGCGATCTCCCGCATCTTCGCGGCGGCCTTGTTCAGGCGGTCGCCGGCGTCACTCACGTAGAAACTGCTGGCCTCGTCCAGCCAGTCCAGCATCTGCTGGTGCGGCATGGCACGGAAGTTCGTCCCCCCGCCGCCTCCGGCGTTGTCGTTCTGCTCCATGAGCCGCCTCTTCCCCGTATCCCCGTACGCCTAAGATCCCCGCGACGCCACTAGCCACTAGCCGAGATCGCCACTCCCACTACCACTACCGCCGGCCGTCTCGGTGGCCTGCGGCTGCCCGTCGGGACGCGCGGGCTGCTGCTGCCCGGTCCCGGTGGCGTCCGGCTTGCCGGAAGGCGTCGTGTCGTAGCCGGCCTGCTTGTCGGCCTTGGTCTTCGCCTCGGTGGTCCGGCGGCTGATCTCCAGCATCCGGTACCGGATGTCGTCGTCGGTCCGCTGCATCCCGTCCTTGGACATGCCGACGGCGATCCCCATGCCCTCAAGGCAGTCGGACAGCAGCCCGGAGAGCCTCGTCAGCTCGTCGAGCACGCTCTTGTACGACGCGAACAGATCGTTCGCCTCCAGCCAGGCGGAACCACCGCCGCCGAACTGGGCGCGGGACACCGGCTCCGCCGCCATGTTCGCCTTGCCCGCCGGGGACTTCAGGAGATCAGCGATCATCTCGTCGATGCCCGTCTTGAACTCCAGCATGGACTCGGAGTTGTAACTGACGGCTTCCCTGCTCATGCCCCGCATGCCGTACCCGCCACCGGAACCGTCCACATAGGCTTCCACGCCCGGCACTCCTCCCCCGTGAGAATGGCCCACCCCGAGTCTAGGGCCCGACCGAGAACGACAGCAGCCCCTATACCGCGCCTGCCGAGATACCGCGCCCGCTGAGCCGGACGCGGGACCACGACCTCTCTCACGCCGTCAGCTCATCCGGTACGGCCACCGTGTTCTGACAGTCGAGGAGTTCGCGGGTGTACGCCAGCAGCCCCGACACGGACCGCCCGGTCAGACCGGGGTCGGTGGCGCTCAGACCTTCTTCGGTCACCGAGACCTCCAGGGGCAGAAGGCGCTCCTGTCCCTTCGCCGTACCGGTGAGCCGGCACGGCGACAGGACGGCCAGACCGTTCTGCCGCTTGAGCCGCTGCACGTACACCCCGTCCCCGGCCCGGCGCCAGTCCTTCGCGGAGGGCCCGGTGGTGACCGAATCCATGGTCAGCGTGGACCACGTCACCCGTCCGGCCAGCCAGCCCCGGGACCCGACTCCCGGAGCGCCCAGGAAGCACAGGTCGTGGCCGTCCCTGCGCAGCTTGTCCGTCTCGGCCGACCAGGCGCGGGCCTGCTGGCTCATGCGCGTCCTGATCCGGTCGGGCGAACCGCTCTCCGCCGGCGCGCCGTCGGCGGTCAGGAGCGTTCGTACGGCCGCCACGTTCGCCTCGCCGAAAACCTCTCGGCAGAGGGCGAGTTCCGCCCCGTCCTCGCCGCCGCCGCCCGCTTCGGCACCCCCTCCCGAGCAGGCGGAAAGGAACGCCAGGACGGAGACCACCAGGGCCGCCCGCCGACGCCGGCCGCGGTCCCGGGCCCTGCCCGCCGGGCCACTCGGTGACCCGCTCATGAGACCTCCCGCTTTCCCTTGGCCGCGATGACACCGGCGTTGTAGGAGTTCTCGGCCTCCCTGAGCATCGTGCGCCGCTCCTCCACGCTCATGCCCACCGCCTCCGCATAGCCGAGCAGCGGGACAGCCGCGCTGTTCCTGCCGGCCTGCCGGGCCTTCTCGATCGCTTCGAGGGCCTCGTCGTCGTTGTCGTACTCGTTGTCCTTGAGGTACCCCAGAGTGTCCGCGGCATAGGCGGTGCTGATCGACGAGCCCGCCGCCTCCATGACGAGGGGAACCGCGGTGACGGCGACGAGTCCCGCCGCCGGGCCGAGCACCACGGCCGAGCCGACTCCCACGACCACCGCCACGCCCGAACTGACACCCGTCTTGCGCCACTCCGCCTGCTGCTCCATCTCCAGGTTCCGTTTGTCCTCGTCGTCCTTGTAGTCCTGGGTGATCTCATTGATACGGGCCTCATCGAAGATCCCGTGGACCTTGGTGGCGTTGTGGGCGAACTCGAGCCCATCGGCCTTGTCACCGACCATGACTTTGAGCCCGCTCGCCTCGTAAACCTGCTGGGCCGCGGACAGGCTCCGGTAGGCACCCTCGTCACCGGCCACCGCGGTCATGAAACGCAGGCTCGCCACCTGGCCGAAGTCCGTGTGCCCCTTCCCGTCGCTGCTCACCCGGAACAGCTCGTCGCGCCGGGTCTCCTCGCCGGTTTCGCCGAACCCGTACGTGGAGTAGTTGAGGTCGTCGATGTAGGCCGCTCCCATGGATCCGAGGCTGTCCATCATCGACTCGTGGCGCTTCCTGAGCTCCGAGTCCGTCCCGTAGTCGTTGATGACTTCCCGCATGATCTCGGCCGATTCGGCGTCCCTGCGGAGAACCGGATTCGGGTCGTCCCACGCGTGCCCCGTGGTCGCCGCCTCCAAGGCGCGACCGAGGGCGTCCGGCATGTTCGCGGCCGTCTTCCGGGCCTCGTCCGGGTCGTGCCCGTCGAGGTCGGGGAAGAAGTCGTACTCCGCACTCTGGAAGTAGTCGAGGTAGCCGGTGAACTGCGCCCCGTCCTTGTCCGGATCGAGGTCGACCAGCCCTTTGGGCACGCCGTGCTCGTCGTAGGCGGTGGGGGCGTCCGTGAAGTAGCGCTTGGCCGCGTCCGGGCTGTGCCCCAGCGCCTCGAGCATCGACACCATCGGGTCGTAGCCGGCCCCGTTCACGCCGCAAGGGTTGAACGGATTCTTCGGCCCTCCCCCTCCGATACTCCGGTTGTACGCGAACGTATACGGATCCTTCGCATGCAACTGGGTGACGTGTTCGGCAATCGGCACCAGGAATTTCGGATCGTAGGTTCCATAGCGCATGATGCCGCCGAGCAGTTGGTATCCGAACGCCGGATTGTTGTCGTACTTGGCGAGTGGAATACGCTCGGTGCCCAGCCTCCGCATCTCGGCGGACCAGCCCTCGGTCCACTTGTCGCCTCCCTGCGTGGCTGTGGCCAGATTGAGGCCCAGGTTCCTCTGCAATGCCTGGACGTCCTCAAGGCGCTGCGTGTCCACCTTCGAGTAGTCGTAGGTATCGGTTGAAAGCCGACCGAAGAATTCGAGCGCGCCTTTCGGGCCGAGTCCGTCGTAGAAGCCTCTGGCGAACGTCTTCGATCCGCTGTTGTCGCCCAAGAGCTCGTTCAGCTGGACGAGCTCTGTGTGGGTGAGATCCCGGCCCTTCCTGGCCAGCTCGACCGCCCTCGCCGCCTCCTCCGCGTCGAGGCTGTCGTACTTCGGGGCGCTGAAGTCGTGCTTGTCGCCGCTGATGTTGGCCCGCAAGGCGTTGGAGCAGGCAGTGTCGGCGTCGTCGCAGTCTTCGAGGATCGCGTCGATCCGGCGCCGCATCGCCTCGATCGACTCGTTCTGCTTCTTCAACGCCCGCGAAAAGTCGGGATCGTGCCGTACCGCCGGGTCCTTCTCCAGGGGATGCGCGGCCTCCACGGTCCCGTCGCTCCTGACCACCAGCCCTTGCGCGGGCGCCTCGGAATCGACGATCTTCGCCAGGTCGTCCTTGGCCTTCTTGAAGGCGTCGTAACCGTTCTGAAGGATCTTGTGGACTCCCTCGGCGGCCTTCGCCGCGTCCTGGAACTCCTTCGCCGTCTTGTCCACGAAAGGCTTCGTGACCTCGGCGTTCACTCCCCGCCAGTACTCGTCCCGGGCCTTGGCTGCCATGGTGGTACGGGCGTCCTCGGCGAGGGTCTCCAGCTTGCCCTTCATCCGGAACCAGGCGTCGGCGGCGGCCTTCAGCTTGTCCAACGGAGCGTGGGCGAGATCGTCAAAGGTCAGCACGGCCACTCCCGCCTACTTCAGGTACTCGTTGATCTTCGACGTGGCGAGAGCCGCCTTGATGTCCGCCTCTTCCCTCGCGTGCGAGGCCGCGCTGTAGTCGAGGTGGTTGGAGATGTTGGCGCAGGCGTCGAGCAGGGTGCGGAGCTGGGACGACCAGGTGTCGTGCACCTCCGCCATCGCGGCGCCGGTCCGAAAGCCGTTCGCCTTGAGCCCGGTCGCGGCTTCGGCGGTCTGCGTACGGGCGTGGTCGCCGTCCTTCGCGAGCCGCCCGTGCAGGACGTACGCGGCGCTGCCGATGGCCCCGAGCCTGTCCTGGTCGACGCTCAGGTCCGCGTTGCCGCCGCCAGGCCCGGCGGTGACCTGATTGAGGCGCGTACCGACAGGGGCGGAAGCCCCCCGGGCCATGGCCCATTCCTGATCGAACGACATGCTCTCCCCCGAGCCGACAGACCAACTCCGAACGCGTGCGGGCGGGAACAGCCGCCCAAACCACGGAGAGGCTATGGGTCCTGCCGGGCCCCGCCCGGCGCCCGCTACCGGTCTCCGCCACCCTTCCGAGGCCGAGCTACCTCACCCCTGGGGCCCCACAGGGCTCCGACGTGCCGACGAGCACCTCGGCCACCTTCCGCACCCGGCCTCGACAACGGCGGGAATTCGTCCCCTCCGCCGACTGGTTTGCGGTTGCTTGGTGTTGACCCCAAGGCTTCCCATCACCTGAAGGGCACTCACGCTACCCGCCGCGCCTCATCACTGCGCGATTGCAACGCGCAATCTGTCAGCTTCCGAACGGCGGCTGCTGCGCGTACCCGCCGACGGGCACCGCGGCCCGGCGGCGTGCGCGCAGGACGACGGCTGTCACCGCTCCGCCGACCAGGACGGCCGCGCCGATGCCCAGGGCGATCCACAGGCCGCCGCTGCCGCCGTCCTTCTCGGCGGGTGCGGCGGCGGGCGGCGGAGTGCTCTCCGCCGGAGCCGGGGTCCCCGAAGCCGAGGCCGAGGGCGAGGCGGACGCCTCTGCGGCGGCGATGTCTGGCAGCGGGTAGACGTCAGCGGGGCCAGGGTCGCCCGGGGTGGTCAGCGCGATCCGGGGGCGGACGGCGCCGTAGCCGATGGAATCGGTGCGTTCCTGGCCGTTCTGCGGCTTGCCGGCCGTGTTGAGCATGACGCGCAGGACCTGGTTGTTGGTCCAGTCCGGGTACTTGGACCAGATGAGGGCCGCGGAGGCGGACATGAGGGCGGTGGCCGAACTGGTCCCGCTGCCCTCGCACAGCTGGGTTCCCCCGGTGCACGCGTTGGTGATGTTCTCGGCGGGTGCGGCGAGGTCCACTTGCGGCCCCGTCTGGGACTTGGCCCACCAGGACGCCTTCTTGTTCAGGCCCCCGACGCCGACGACGCCGGGGGTGGCCGCCGGGTATTCGACGGCATTGCCCTCGTCGGCGGTGTTGCCCACACCGGCGAAGACGAGCTTGTTCTTCGACAGCGCGTAGCGGACGGCCTCGGCGAGTTCGGGGCCCGGCTTCCTGGCGTTGGCCACGGAGATGTTGATGATCTTCGCCTCGGAGTCGGCGGCGAACCGGATCGCCTTCGCCATGCTCTGCGAGAAGGTGTCCTTGACCCCGTTCTTCGCCGACCACCGCTCCTCGCTGTACGGAACGCGGATGGGCAGGATCTTCGCCTTGGGAGCGAGCCCGAACGACCCCTGCTCGGCCCCGCGTGCGCCGGTCCCCGCGATCAGGGCCGCCATGCCCGTACCGTGGTTGTCGATGTCGTCGTTCTCGTCGCCTTCGAGGAGCGAGAAGTCCTTGCCGGGGAGGACCTGGCCCCTCAGGTCCGCGATGGACTTGTCGACCCCCGAGTCGATGACGGCGACGACGACGCCCTCGCCCTTGCTCACCTTCCACATCTCGTCGGCCTTCATGGCGTCCAGGTGCCACTGCTGATCCCGTACGGACTCCGCGTGGGCCGGCGCGGAGCCGATGCCCAGCAGTGTCAGGGCCGTGGCCGCCGCCACGAGAGAGCCGGGACCGACGGCCCGTCCACTGCTGGTTCGCATGCGCTTCTCCGAGTCCTTGGCTGGTGGTGGTGGAGGGCGGGATCAGTCGACTACGGGCGGGACGACCCGGCAGCTGCCTGCGCCCCGCTTCGCGCCTCTCTCGGCAAAGGCGCGAAATCGCCCCCCTCGCCCCCCGGCTGCGACGCGCGATCTGTCAGCTTCCGAAAGGCGGTTGCTGCTGGGGCGGCTGCTGCGGGTACCCGCCGTTCTGCGGCGGCCCGTACGGGGCGTAGGGCGGCGCTGCGGGCGCGGACGGAGGCGTGGGGGGCGCTGCGGCCCGGCGGCGGGCGCGCAGGGCGACGGCCGTCGCCGCTCCGCCGACCAGGACGGCCGCGCCGACGCCCAGGGCGATCCACAGGCCGCCGCTGCCGCCGTCCTTCTCGGCCGGTGCGGCGGCGGGCGGCAGAGAGCTCTCCGCCGGAGCGGGGGTCCCCGAGGCGGAGGCCGAGGGCGCGGCGGACGCCTCGGCGGCAGCCAGGTCCGGCAGTGGGTAGACGTCGGCGGGGCCGGGGTCGCCGGGGGTGGTCAGGGCGCGTAGGGGGCGGATCGTGCCGTAGCCGATGTAGTCGGTGCGGTCCTTGCCGCTCTTCGGCTTGCCGGCCGTGTTGAGCATGACGCGCAGGACCTGGTTGTTGGTCCAGTCCGGGTGCTTGGCCCAGATCAGGGCGGCTGACGCGGAGGCGAGGGCGGTCGCGTCGCTGGTGCCGCTGCTGTCGCAGAGCTGGGTGTTCTTGGTGCAGGCGTGCACCAGGTTCTCGGCCGGGGCGGCGAGGTCGACCTGGGGGCCGGTCTGGGACTTGGGCCACCAGGCGGCCGTCTTCGTCGTGCCCCCGACGCCGACCACACCGGGCGTCGCGGCCGGGTACTTGACGGCGTTGTCCGTGTCCCCGGTGTTTCCCACACCGGCGAAGATCAGCTTGCCCTTGGAGAGCGCGTACCGCACGGCCTCCTCCAGTTCGGGACCGATCCGGTCCGCGCTGGAGGCGACGGAGATGTTGATGACCTTGGCGCGGGAGTCCGCGGCGAAGCGGATGGCCTTGGCCATGCCCTCCGAGAACGAGTCGATCTGCCCCTTCTCCGTCCACCGCTCCTGGCTGTAGACGATCCGGATCGGCAGGATCTTGGCCTTGGGAGCGAGCCCGTACGACCCCTGCTCGGCCCCGCGCGCGCCGGTGGCGGCGATCAGGCTCGCGATCCCCGTGCCGTGGTTGTCGACGTCGTTGTTCTCGTCGCCCGGCAGGCGCGAGTAGTTCGTCCCGGGCAGGACCTGTCCCCGGAGGTCGGCGACGGTGTCGTCGACGCCGGAGTCGATGACGGCGACGACGACGTCCTCGCCCTCGCTGACCTTCCAGATCTTGTCCACGCCCATGGCGTCCAAGTGCCATTGCATGTCGCGCACGGACTCGGCGTGGGCCGGCGTCGCACCGATGCCCAGCAGTGTCAGGGCCATGACGGCAGCCGTCAGGGAGCCGGACCGCACGGCCCGTCCACTGCTGGTTCGCATCAGTCTCTCCGCGTCCTTCTGTCTACGGGCTGTCTACGGGTTCAGTCGACGACCGGCGGGACTACCCGGCGCCTGCCCTGCTGCCAGGTCTCCTCGTCCTCGACGAGGTAGTCGGGCCGCTCGCCGCCGCGCTCCTCACAGCGGTCCTCACCCGTTCGGTTCCCCGCACCGCGCACGCCGGCGCCGCGTCCGGCCGGCTGGCCCGCCCCGGGGCCCGACTGGCCGCCCCGAACGAGCCCGGTGCCGCCGGGGGTGAAGGGACGGGAGCCTGCCTGGCCCGTCCTCTGCGGGCGGCCGCCGACCACCCCGCCCTGCTCGCCCGCGAGCCGGCGACCTGCGGCGGCGCCGCCACCGACGCCACCGACGCCACCCGCGTGCGGGCTCATGCCACCGGCCGCGCCACCGCGCCCGTACGCCTGCTCGTTGCCGATCACCGTGCTGCGCGGGATGCCCGTGGCGGACCGGCCGCCCGCCGTCGGCGACACGGGCCGGCCACCGACGATGCCGGGCTCACGCGGCGGACGCGCGGCCGCGGTCCCACCGGGGCCGAAGGGCCCCGGACGCATCCCGGCGGTCCCGCCGCCCTTCCCGCCGCCGCCACCGGTCGGCAGCGCACCGGACCCGCCGCCCGGGACCGTGACGAACGGCGGCGGAGTCGTCTGGGTGCCGCCGGGGTACGTCGGCACCTCCGGCCGCACCGCGCCGGGCACCGACGGCGTGCCGGGGCCCGGCCGGGTGTCGGGCGGCGAGGTCACATGGTCGATCCCCAGGTCGACGGGGACCTCGGGCACGACCGGCACGGGCCTCGGCCGGACGGTGCCGCCACCGCTGTCGGCCGGCCCTCCGTCCGTACCGGGCACGACGGCGCGGTCGGGGACCGTGGACGTGGTCGTACGCTCTCCCCGGTCGCCGCCGCCCTGGTAGGAGGAGGTCGACGACGTACGGGAGGTGCGCGAGCCGCCGCCCGGGAGCGGGATGTGCCGGCTGCTGTCGACCCAGGTCGGGTCCATCCCCGACGGCGGCGGGAACTCCGGCCGCTGCGCCGCGTTCACCCGCTGCCCCGTGAACGTGTACGTCTGCCCCAGCGAACGCAGCTTCATCAGCGCCTCGATGCGGGCCTTCTCCCGCGCCCCGGCCGCCGCGTTCATGTCGTCGGTCGCCGACTTGACCTCGGTCTTGCCGGCACCCGGGTCGTGGCGGGCCGCGTTCAGGACGCGCTGCGCCGACGCGTAGTCCGTCTTCGCCGAGGCGCTCGTCCTGGCCAGGTCCTCGACTCCGCTCCGGGCCTGGGCCATCGCCTGCGCCGAGTCCTCCAGGGCCACACCCGCGACCCTCGTGTACTCGGCGAGACGGAACGTGGCACTCGCCGTGTTCGCGGTCCACTCGACGAAGGAGTCCGCCGCCATGCCCTTCCAACTGAGGCCGCCGGAGGCGCGGTTGTGCAGATACTCGGCGATCTTGGTGATCTCGGTCGCCGCGCTCTTGAGCTTGACCGACAGCGCGGCGGCACGCGCGTGCTGGACGGGAGTCAGCATCGCCAGCAGCTGCTCGTTCGTCATGCCTTCGAGCGATGTCGCCTTCGGTTCCGGCTTCTTGGGCCCCTTACCCATGCGTCACTTCCCCCGTTTCCGTGCGGTGCTTCACTGGTAGTCGCCGCCCTGCGCGTCGCCGCCGGCCGCGGGCACGTCGGTCCGCGGGGTCTCCGCGGAGGTGCCGTGCGCGGTCTGCTGGACGCCCTGCTTCCGGTCGTCGCCCTGCAGCGCGGTGATCTGCGTGTTGAGCGCCCTCATCCGCCTGCGGATGTCGTCGTCGACTTCGGCGTACCCCTTCTTGGAGAAGTCGATCGCGATCTTCATGCTCTCCATCTGGAGCCCCAGCACCTTGGAGAAGGTGAGCAGTTCGTCCCGGACGACGTTGTAGCTGGCGAAGAGGAAGTCCGCCTCGTGGAACCCGGGACCGGCGAGGGACGCCTCCTCCAGCCAGTCCTCGCCGATCTTGCCCGGCCCGGCCTCCGAGCCCTCGAAGGTCGTGAGCAGCGCGTCCACGCGGTCCTTGAGGTGCGCCAGCTCGTTCACCTCGACGGCCAGGCTCGCCGCCGCGCCGATGCCGCCGCCCAGCAGGGGGAGCAGGGAGAGCGCGGTGTCCATCGCTCCGCCGCCGCCACTGTCCGTCGCCTCCGCCATAACCGCCTCCCCGTTCGACAAGTCAGGAGTTCATGGTAGTCAGGACGACGGACAGCGTGCACCTCCGGGTTGCACAAGCAACGCAGATCGTATGGTTACGACTTGGGCACGACCGGGCATCGCTCAGGCCGCTCCGGGCCACGGTCCCGCGCCCGCCGGAGGCCGGTTTCGCGGTGCGAATGCCAGTGGCACAGGCCGTTCCCGGCGCGGGCTCAGGACGGACGTTCCCGGTACGGGCTCAGGACGGCCGGGCCTGGGGCCAGGTGGGGGCCGGCTGTACCGCCTTGAACACCGGCCGCTCCGGAAGCCCCGCGTTGTTCGCGCAGCCCAGCTCCTTCACCGTCGCGAGCGTGATCGAGTGCAGGACGGCGAGGTTGGCCTCGCGGGTGGCGGGCGTGTCGGGAGCCTTCCCGCCCGTCACCGTGAGGTTCCCCCTGATACGAACCGGGTCCCGTTCCGATCCCTTCAGGCGGGGGCTGACGCACTGGGTGAAGAGATAGACCTGCCGGTAGCTGGCATACGCCGCCACACCCATCTCGTACGGGTACGTGAAGGGAACACTGGCGATTCCCGGCGGCTCCTGGTCGTGGTAGAGACCGAATTCGACGGACAGCACTCTCCGAGCCCCCTTCTCCGCCTTGATATCGCACCGGAGCGCGCGAGCACTGCGGCGGACGCCGTCCTCGTAGTCCGTACGCAACTGCCCGGTCGCCTCGGCGAGCCAGCCGATCGTCGCGTCGGTGAACGTCTCCGTGTCGAGGACCCGGCGCAGGGCGGGTGCCGCGGTGGCGGAGACGGTCCCGTCGCACTGCTGCTCCGCCGCCGTCCGCTTGGGGCGTTCCTCCGCGGCGCACGCGGTCAGCAGGAGGGACATCGCCAGGAGGGGGCCCACGGCCCGTATCGCACGCCTCATCCGCTCATCGCCCGTCATTCCTGCTCGTCCTCTGTCTGCGGCAGGTTCCCCATCGGCCTGCCGAGCGCGTTCCCGTAGATGTATCCGTTGTTCCGGGACTCGATCAGCCGCTGTTGGACGTCTTCGTCCACGAGGCCCCCGTGGTGGGTGAGGAAGCGGGTCAGCGGCGCGTCGGCGCTGGCCTTCCCCTGGATGTAGTGGGTTCGCACGTCGTCGTGGGTCTTCTTCTCCCCCGCGTCCTTGTGGTCCTCGACCGACTTGTCCGACCAGTCGCCGATGACCTGTCCCGCCAGGGTCTCGATCGCACCGCTTCCCGTGTCCACGGCGAGCGGTACGAGGATGGCCGCGGCGCCCGCGGCGGCGGCTGTCGCGGGCAGGAGGGCGACACCGGCCGCGACGGCGGACGTGGTCCCGAACTCGATCCAGGCTGCTTTCGCCTCCTGTGCCTTCTCGTAGTCCTCCTGCGTCTTCTGCCCTTCGGCTTCGATCTGGTCGCCACGTGCCCGGTCCAGCACGCCCTGCATCACGCCGCCCGTCTGGGCCGCCGCGCTTCCCCGCCCCTCCGGGATCCCCTTGCCCTCGTCGAACTCGGCTTCCAGCACGCTGGTCACGTAGACCCGCTCCGCCGCGGACACCGTCGCGTAGGCGTCGGGGTGCTGCCCCAACGCGGTGAGGAACGACATGACCGGCGCCGCCATGAAGTCCCGGTGGGCCATGATCTCCTCCATGGAAGTCCCCTTCGGGCCGAAGACGGTCTTACCGACACCTTCGGACAGCGACCAGTTCAGGTCGTCGATATAGCCCGCCGCCATGGCCCCCAGGCTGTCCGCCAGCGCCGAGTGATGCTTCTTGAGGAACTCGGCGTCCCCATAGCGGGTGACGACACGTTCCATGATTTCGACCGTCACGCCGTCCCGCCCCAGCTTCGGTTCGGGGTCGTCCCAGGCGTGCCCGAGGGTCGCGGCTTCCAGGGCGTGGCCCAGGGCGTCCGGCATGAAGTCGCGTGCCTTCTTGGCCTCCTCCGGGGTCCGCCCGTCGACGTCCGCGAAGGAGGCGTACTTCTCGTCGGTGAAGAACTCCAGGTAGTCCTCGTAGTCCGGGCTAAGCGCGGAGGTTCCCCCCGGCCTTCCGTCCTCCATGTACGCCGTGGGGTCCTTGGTGAAGAACTCCTTCGCCGCCTGCGGGCTGTGCCCGAGCGCCTCCAGCACCGGCACCATCGGGTCGTAGCCGGCTCCGTTGGCTCCGGACGGGTTGAACGGGTTGCTGCGGAGCCCGCCGAAGCCCTTGTTCGCCGCGAACATCTCCGGGTCCTTGGCGTGGAGCTGGGCCACATGCTCGGCGACCGGCACCAGGAACCGGGGGCTGTAGTCCCCGTACCGCAGAATCCCGCCGAGCAGCTGGTACCCGAAGGGGGCGCCGTAGTCGTTCCTGGCCAGCGGGATCCGTTCGGTGCCCAGTCTGCGCAGCTCCGCCGACCACCGGTCGGCCCACGCGTCGTCGCCGCGGGTCGCCTGCGCGAGGTTGAGCCCCAGGTTCCTCTGCAGCTCCTGGACGGCGGCGAGCCGTGCCTCGTCCACCTTGCCCTGGTCGAACGTGTCGGCGGAGAGCCGGCCGAAGAACTCCAGCGCCCCCTTGGCCCCCAGGCCGTCGTAGAAGGCGCGGGCGAAGACGCCGGAGGAGCTGTTGTCGGCCAGCAGCTCGTTGAGCCCGGCCAGTTCGTCAGGGGTGAGGTCCCGGCCCTTCCGGGCCAGGTCGACGGCCCGCTGGGCCTCTTCCGCGTCCAGGCTGGAGTACTTCGGCGCCGAGAAGTCGTGGGCGCCCGGGTTGACGTTGGACCGCAGCGCGTTCGCGCAGGCCACATCGGCTTCGTCACAGGTGTCCAGGATGGCGGTGATGCGCTCCTGTAACGCCCCGATCGCCTCCTCTTCCTTGCGGATCAGGGCGAGATAGTCCGGGTCGCGGCGCAGCTCCATGTCCGGGGCGGCGATGGGCCGCTCCGCCACCACGACACCGGAAGCGGTCACGGTCAGCCCCTGCGCCTTGGCTTCCGTGTCGGCGATGCTCCTGAGGTCGTCCTGCGCCTTCTTGAAGGCGGCGTAGCCTTCCCGCAGGATCTTCCAGACCCCTTCCGCCGCCTTCGCCGCGTCCGCGAACTCCTTGGCGGTCTTGTCCACGAACGGCTTGGTGACCTCGGCGTTCACCCCGCGCCAGTACTCGTCCTTGGCCTTCGCCGCCATGTCGGTCCGCGCGTCCTCGGCGAGCCGGCCGAGTCTGGTCCTCGTCTCGGACCAGTGGTCCACCGCGGTCTTCATCCTGTCCAGCGGCGCATGGACCACGTTGTCGTACGTCAGCATCAACAGCCCCCAGTCACCTTGCCCGTCGGCGCTCAGCCCTTCGCGGAAGCCTCTTCGCGGAAGCCCCCTCGCGGAAGCCCTCGCGCGGAGAGCCCCCAGGCGGAGAGCCCCCGGACGGAGCCCCCGGCGGAGAGACCTCCGCCCAGGCCCCGCGCCCGGACACCACACCCGTACAACGCCCCCGGCTTCAGCCGGTGACGACCGCCGCCTGCGGTCTGATCGGGAGCCGGTTGACGGGGCGGCCCGTGGCGGCGCGGACCGCCGAGGCGACGGCCGCCGGGGAGGTGACGACCGGGACCGCGCTCGCGGGCTTGGCGCCGAAGGGGGCGACCACGTCGCGTTCCTCGACGAGCTTGACGATACGGATGTCCGGGGCGTCCAGCGACGTGGGAAGGGCGTACCCCGTCAGGTCGGGGTGGCGGACCAGGCCGCGGCTGGTGCGGAGGTTCTCCGTGAGGGCCGCGCCGACGCCCTGGGTGACACCCGCCTCGATACGGGTGGCCAGCTGGGCCGGGTTCAGGATGCGGCCGACGTCCTGGGCGACGGCCATCTCGACCACCCGGACCGTGCCGATCTCCACGTCCACGTCCACCACCGCGCGGATCGCGCAGAACGCCAGGCCCACGAAGGCGTCGCCCTGCCCGTTCTCGTCCAGCGGCTCGGTGGGGTGCGGGCGGCACTGGGCGGTGGCCCAGAGCTCCTTGCCGTCCATCGCCTCGGTGACCGTCGTCGACAGCACACCGTCATACGAGGTGATCTTGCCGTCGGTGATCTGGAGCAGCTCCGTCGACATGCCGAACTTGTGCGCCAGGGGCTGGAGGAGCTGGGTGCGAACCATCTTCGCCGCGCGCTCCACCGCGCCGCCCGACACCCAGGTGTGCCGGCCGTGCGTCGCCGGGCCCGACGGGGGCTGGTCCGTGTCGACGGGGGCCACGTGGACCTCTTCGATGCCCAGCGTCTCCTGGACGATCTGCCGGGCCAGCGTCGTGAAGCCCGAGCCCGTGTCCACGGCCGCGCAGATGACCGTGGCCACCCCGTCGTGCACCCGGACCGTCGCCGTCGACACCTCGTCCGTGCCCTCGGCGCCCAGCATGTGCACCATGCCCAGCGCGTAGCCGACACCCCGCCGCACCGCGCCCGGCTCGCCCGCGCCGTCCGGGCCGCCGGGCAGCAGCCAGTCCTCCTCCGGGGAGTCCATCGGGAGCGGCGGGAGGGGGAAGTCGCGGACCGAGGAGAGGAGTTCGGCCACCGGGGCCGGGCAGGTCACCGTCTGGCCGGTCGGCAGGATGTCGCCGGTCGCCAGGACGTTGCGCATCCGGATCTCCGCGCCGTCCACGCCGACCCGCGCCGCCAGCTTGTCCATCTGCGCCTCGTACGCCGCGCACACCTGCATCGCGCCCTCGCCCCGCACATGGCCGGACGGGGGGTTGTTCGTGCGGACGGCCCAGCCCTCGACGAAGGCGTGCGGCACGACGTACGGGCCGCAGGCGAACGACACGGCCGCCGCCAGCGACTCCGACGAGGAGTCCGCGTACGCCCCCGCGTCCAGCAGGATCTGCGCCTCCACCTTCACCAGCCGGCCCTCCGCGTCCGCGTGGTGGCGGTACCGCAGCAGGGTCGGGTGGCGGTGGGCGTGGCCGAGGAACGACTCCTCGCGGGTGGCCGTCAGCTTGACCGGGCAGCCCGTGCGCAGCGCCAGCAGGCCCAGCGGGATCTGGAAGCCGGGGTCCTCGCGGTCGCCCGTCGCGCCCGGGACGCCCGTCACCACGAGTTTCACCTGCTCCGGCGGCAGCCCGAAGCACGCCGCCGCCAGGTCCCGGTCGGTGTGCGGGTCCGTCGACGCGGTGTACAGCTCCACGCCCCCGTCCGGGCGCGGCACCGCCAGCGCGGCCTCCGCCCCGATGGGCGCGGTGTCCTGACGCCCGATCCGGTACAGCCCCTCGACGACGATCTCGCCCGTCGCCCCCTGGTCGCCGAAGCTCAGCGGGATGTGCCGGATCAGGTTGCCGTCCGGGTGCAGCGGCGGCGCCTCGAACGCCTTCTCCGGGTCCGTGACCGGCTCCAGCACCTCGTACTCGACGGCGATCGCCGCCGCCGCGAGCCGCGCCGTGTCCGGGTGGTCGGCGGCCACCGCGGCGATCGCCTCGCCGTGGTGGCGCACCAGGTCGGCGGCGAACACCGGCCGGTCCGCGACGCGGCGCCCGTACGTGAGCGCGCCCGGCACGTCGGTGTGGGTCACCACGGCCCGTACCCCGGGCATCTCGGCCGCCGCCGTCGTGTCGATCGACACGATCCGCGCGTGCGGGTGCGGCGAGCGCAGGATCGCCGCCCACAGCAGGCCCTCGGCCCACAGATCGGAGGCGTACGGGAAGGTGCCCTCGGTCTTCGCCCGCGCGTCGGCCTGCGGGAGCGAGACGCCGATGCCGATCCCGGGCCCGGGGCCGGCCGGCTCCGTGGTCGCTTCGCTGCTCACGCTCACGCCGTGCCTCCGTCGAACGGATGGGGGATCTGGTGCGGGATGCGGGCCGCCCCCTCGCCCGCCTCCGCCTCGGCCTCGGCGGCCGCCTCGCGGCCGCTGACGACCTCCCGTACGGCGTCGAGCACGCCTCGGTAGCCCGAGCAGCGGCACAGGTTGCCGCAGAGCGCCTGCCGGGTCTCCAGCTCGTTCGGGGCGTGGTTGCCCTCAAGCAGGTCGTGCACGGTCATGGCCATGCCCGGGATGCAGAAGCCGCACTGGACCCCGCACTTCGCGAGCGCCCGCTGCACGTCGGACGGCTCGCCGTCGACGGCCAGGCCCTCGACCGTGCGCACCTCGCTGCCCGCCGCCGTCGCCGCGGGCACCAGGCAGGACGCGACCAGCCGGCCGTCCACCTGGACGTTGCACGCGCCGCACTCGCCCTGCGAGCAGCCGTCCTTCGCCCCGGCGAGGCCGAGGCGCTCGCGCAGCACGTACAGCAGCGACTCGCCGATCCACGAGTCCGTGACCGGGCGGTCGGCGCCGTTCACGCGGAGCGTGTACGAGGTGTGGGGGTGTTCGTCGCTGTCCGTGGACATGTCCGTGGGCGGCTCGGCCGGCACCGCCACCACGGGGGCCTCGGGGGCCTCGGCCGGGGTCGCCTCGGGGGTCGCGGGGGCCTCAAGGACCTCGGCTGGCTCAGGGACCCCAGCGGCCTCGACCTGCCCATGGACCTCAGGGATCTCAAGGACCTCAGCGACCTCGGCAAGCACAGCCGCCTCAGCCACCCCAGCAGCCTCAGCCACCGCAGGCGCCTCGGCCACCCCCGCCGCCTCCACCGCCCAAGGCGCCGCCGCGCCCCCCGGCAGCGTCGCCGGGGCGCCGTTCGCGTACGGGGCGAGGGTCGACGTCGTGTACTCCCCCGAGTCGTCCAGGACGTCCGAGCCGTCCTCGATGGTCGGGATCGTCCAGGAGACCGTCGGCTCCTGGGGGTAGTCCTCGGGCGGCGCGGGCGGCGCCGGGGGCAGCGGGGCGATGACCGGCGGCACGTAGCCGTGGCCGGGGGCCTCCAGCGGGACGCCCTCCAGCATGAAGTCCGGCGGGAGCTGGACGAACGCCGTGGCGTCGCCGTCGTAGCCCTCGCTCTGCGGGATCGGCTGCCAGCCGCTCCCGCGCTCCTCGTGTGCGTCGCTCACGACAGCGCCCTCCCCAGTGCCCGTCGGGCCAGCGCGGCGACGGTGCGCCGCAGGTGCAGTACGGCGGGGGGCAGCGGCTCGCCGCCCTGCGGGTCCGGGATGCACGCGGCGGCCACGTAGTCGCCGAACGCCGCCAGGGCCTCCGGCGCCAGCCCCCGGTCCCCGTCCCAGTCCACCAGCGAGGCGATCCACTGCTCCGCCTCCAGCGGGCGCAGCGGCATCGGGGCGACGGCGCCGACCGCGCAGCGCACGCCGCGGCGCGCCGGGTCGAGGACGACGGCGACGGAGGCGGTGGCGCGGGCCGGGCCGGTGCGGCCGGTGGCCTTCAGGAAGACCTGCGGGGCGTGCAGCAGCGGTACGCGCACGAAGGCGACCAGCTCGCCGGGGGCCAGCAGGTCCCGGCCGGCCAGCAGATGGCTGACGGGCAGTTCGCGGGTGCCCAGCGGGCCCACGACGACGAGTTCGGCCTCCAGGGCGGCCAGCACGGGCAGCGAGTCGCCGGTGGGCGCCGCGGTCACGATGTTGCCGCCGAGGGTGCCGGCGTTGCGGATCTGGGGCGGCCCGGCCACGCGCGCGGCGGCGGCCAGGGCCGGGATGAGGGCCGCGAAGTCGGGGCGGCCCATCCGGGCGTGGGTGAGGCCGGCGCCGAGGAGGGCGTGGCCGTCCTGGTACTGCCAGCCGCGGATCTCGTTGATCCGGCTGAGGCCGACCAGGCCCGCGGGCCGCAGCCGGCCGCGGTTGACGGCGGCCATCAGGTCGGTGCCGCCGGCCACGGGGACGGCGGCCGGCATGGCCGTGAGCGCCGCCACGGCCTCGTCCAGCGAGACGGGCAGCGTCACGGACCGCGCCGCCCGCGATGCCGTCTGTGGTGCGTGCGTGGTCAACCCGCTGCCCCTTCCCGGTGTCCCGGTGATCCCCGACCGTCCCCGGCTGTCACGCCTGTGTGGCCGTACCGTACGTGCTCACAGCCTGGACGTGGCAACTCTGGCACATCTTCCGAGCCGTACGTCGCGAGGGTCCGCGAAGGGGGGTTCCGTCCAGGACGCACCGGGATAACCCAAGAGCGGCGCCGAGTTCCGTTTTGCCGCTCTTGGGTGACGTCATGGGGATAGGCGCCTCACACGATCGGGGGTGCCCCCTCGATCGGGCGGCCCTGGACGCCGGGGCGGCGCTGCCAGGGGAGGGGGCCGGCGGGCGGGCGGTAGTCCACGCCGAGGGCGTCGAGGCGGCGGTAATGGCCCTCCATGCGGCGCTCGAAGTCGGCGAGATCACGTGCCTCGGGGGCGGGCAGCCGGGACCAGGCGACCTCGGCGAAGGCGGCGAGCCGGGGCTGGGTCTGGTAGTCGACGCGGGCCCGGTTCTCCATCACCTCGGTCCACACGTTGGCCTGGGTTCCCAGGATGTGGGCGGCGGCCTCGGGGGCGAGGCCCGGCGGAACGGGCTCGAAGCGGTAGACGTCGGCCAGGGTGCGCACGTATCCGATGGGCATCGGCTCGTCCTCGCCGGACGCCTGACGGTGGTCCAGGTACACCTGCTGCTCGGGGCACATGACCACGTCGTGGCCGGCCTCGGCAGCGGTGATCCCGCCCGCGTAGCCGCGCCAGGAGGAGACGGCGGCGCCGGGGGCGAGGCCGCCCTCCAGGATCTCGTCCCAGCCGATGAGGCGGCGGCCCCGGTCGGCGAGCCAGCGGTCGAAGTGCCGGATGAACCAGGACTGGAGGCCGTCCTCGTCGCCGACGCCGAGCTCCTTGATGCGGGCCTGGGCGGTGGCCGAGGCCCGCCACTGGTCCTTGGGGCACTCGTCGCCGCCGATGTGCACGAAGGGCGTGAGCGTGGCGGGGAACAGCTCCAGGACCTCTTCGAGGACCTCCTCGTAGAAGCGGAGCACGCTGTCGGTGGGGGCGAGTACGTTCGGACTGACCCCCCAGGTGTCCCAGACGGAGAGGGCGGTGGTGTCGATGACGTCGGTGTTGCCCAGTTCGGGGTACGCGGCGATGGCGGCCTGCGAGTGGCCGGGGACGTCGATCTCGGGGACGACCGCGATATGCCGGGCGGCGGCGTAGGCGACGATCTCCCGGATGTCGTCCTGGGTGTAGAAGCCGCCGTGCGGAGTCTCGTTCCACAGCGGCGAGGCCCGGTGGCCCCACTTGCTGCGCGCCCGCCAGGAGCCGGTCTCGGTGAGGCGCGGGTGCCGCCTGATCTCGACGCGCCAGCCCTGGTCGTCGGTGAGGTGCAGGTGGAGGACGTTCAGCTTGTGGGCGGCCATCAGGTCGAGCTGCCGCAGCACGTCGTCCTTGGGCATGAAGTGGCGGGCGACGTCGAGCATGAGGCCGCGCCAGCGGAAGCGGGGGGCGTCGGTGACGGTGAGCGCGGGCAGGGCCCAGGTGTGCCCGGCGGGCGCCACGGGGGCACGGCGGTGCGCCTCGGGGCCGAGGAGCTGCCGAAGGGTCTGCGCGCCCCAGAAGAGCCCGGCGGGACCGCCGCCCTCCAGGACGACGGCAGAGCCCTCGGTGGAGCCGTCGCCGAAGCCGCCGGTGGACAGCCGGTAGCCCTCGGCGCCGAGTTCGCGCTCGACGTCCGCGCTGATCCGCAGCCGGATCGCGTGCGGTCCGGTGCCGTCGGCGAGGGGCAGCCCGGTGGCGGCGCCGAGCGTCGCGCGCAGCCAGCGCGCGGTGTCGTGGGTGCCGGGCCCCGCGTCGAGGGTGGTGCGCTCGTCGAGGGCGGCGTACGCGGGCGCCTCGGCGCGGCTCTCGGCGCTCAGGGGCGCGGGGATCAGGTCCGTCTCGAAGGAGGTTTCGTGGGGCATCTGTCAGTCCTTCACCGCCCCGCCCAGTCCGGAGACCAGACGGCGCTGTACGAGTACGAAGAAGACGAGCACCGGGATCGTCATCACGGTCGACCCGGCCATGATCCCTCCCCAGTCGTTCTCGTCGGGCTTGAAGAAGACGAGCAGCGCCATCGGGAGGGTCGACTGCGAGGTGTCGCTGATCAGGAAGGACTTGGCGAAGAGGAAGTCGTTCCAGGTCGAGATGAAGGAGAAGACGCTGGTGGCGACGAGCCCGGGGAAGACCAGCGGGAAGAGGATCTGCCACAGGAAGCGGGTGCGGCTCGCGCCGTCGATCATCGCCTGCTCCTCCAGCGCCTCGGGGACCGCCTTGACGAAGCCGCGCAGCATCCAGATCGCGAAGGGCAGCGAGAAGGCGATGTGCGGCAGGATCAGCGAGCCGAGGGTGTTGAGCTGCCCGAAGTCCCGCATGAGGAAGAAGAGCGGGATGGTCAGGGCCTCGATGGGGACCATCTGCGCGACCAGGAACATGATCAGCAGCGTGGTCCGGAAGCGGAAGCGGAAGCGGGTGACGGCGGTCGCGGCGAGGAAGGCGATGACGGCGGAGGCCAGCACGACGGCGGTCGCGACGATCAGCGAGTTGAGGAAGTAGCGCCCGAACTCCTGCTGCTCGAAGACGCGCCGGAAGGAGTCGAGGGACGGGGCGAGCGTCCAGGGGCGGGGGCTGGTGGACTGGATCTCGCCGGCCGGCTTGAAGGCGGAGAGGACCATCCAGTACAGCGGGAAGGCGACGGCGACGGCCACGAGCAGCGCCGTGGCCTCGGCGGCGAGCCGCCCGGGGCGGCGGACGCGGAGGCCGGTGGAGCTCACAGTTCCTCTCCCTGTCGTCGGATCAGCCGCAGGTAGACCAGGGTCACCGTGAGCAGGATCAGCAGCATGACCACGCCGATGGCCGAGCCCAGGCTGTACTGGGAGGAGGCGAATGCCTTCTGGTAGGCGTAGACGTTGAGGACGAGGTTCTGTCCGGCGATGCCGCCGCCGCCCGTCATCACGTAGATCTGGGTGAAGACCTTGAAGTCCCAGATGATCGACTGGATCGTGACGACGACCAGGATCGGGCGCAGCATGGGCGCGGTGACGGAGCGCCAGATGCGCCACTGGGAGGCGCCGTCGAGGGCGGCGGCCTCCAGGACCTCGGACGGGATGGCCTTGATGCCGGCGTAGACGGTGACCATCACGAAGGGGAACGAGCACCACACGACCTCGAAGAGGACGAGCGCGAAGGCGCTGTAGCGCCCGTAGGTCCAGGAGAAGTCGCCGAGGCCGAGGAGCCGGTTGACCGGCCCGTAGTCGGGGTCGAAGAGGAAGACCCAGACGGTGGAGCCGGTGACGGCGGGGGTGGCCCAGGCGCCGAGCGCGGCCAGCATCAGGGCGAGCCGGGGCAGGGCGCGGATCCGGGTGAGCAGGACGGCGAGGGCGCAGCCGACGGCGAGGGTGGCGACGACGCAGGCGGCGGCGAACAGGACGGTGGCGAGCAGGACCTGCCAGAACTGGGGGTCGGCGAAGAGCGTCCGGTAGTTGCCGAGCCCCTGGAAGGTGGTGGGTTCGCCGCCGCTGACCTGGGCCTGGGTGTATTCCAGGAAGGAGATCAGGCCGAGCTGGTAGATGGGGTAGACGAGCAGGCCGCCGAGGACGACGAGGGCGGGGAGCAGGTAGAGCCAGGGGGTCCAGGCGGAGCCGGTGCGGCGGCTGCCGGTCCCCTTGCGGGGCGGGCGCGGGGCGCGCGGGCCGGGGAGCCGCGCGCCGGCGCGGCCGGGCGCGGGGCCGGGCCCGGGTCCGGCCGCGGCGGCCTCGGTGCGAGGTGCGGTGGTCATGGTGCGGTTCCCGGCTCTCAGCCGGTGGCCGGGGTGCCGGCGGCGGTGAACGCCTCGTCCATCTTCCTGGCGGCGTCGCCGGAGGCGGTGGCGACGTCCTTGCGGCCGCTGACGACCTCCTGGAAGAGGGTGGGGAGGACGAGCCCGGCGTCGATCTGGCCCCAGCCGGCGGAGGCGGGGACGAACTTGGCCCCGGCGCCGAGGGAGTCGATGAAGGGCTTCACGAAGGGTTCCCTGCCGGCCGCCTGCTGGCGTACGTCGGTGTACGTGGGGAGGAAGCCCATGGCGTCGAAGAGGCGGCCCTGGGTCTCCTTGCCGGTGAGCGACTTCATGAGGTCGACGGCGAGGGTGCGGTGGGAGGTGCTCTTGAGGACGCCGATGTTGTTGCCGCCGGCGAAGGCGGGCGCTATGGAGCCGGGGGTCGTGCCGGGGAGCGGCACGACGGCGTACTTGCCCTTGACGGTGCCGGCCTCGACGGCGGCGTGGCTGAAGTCGCCGCCGATGGCCATGGCGGCCTTGCCGGAGGCGAAGGCGGTGACGGTGGCGTTGCCGCCCATCTGGGCGCACTTGGCGGCGGGGCAGTTGTCGTCGCCGAAGAGCGAGGTGTACGAGGCGATGCCCTTGCGGGCGGCCTCGCTGCCGATGGCGGACTTGTACGGGTCGGCGGCGGTGCCGGTGCCGGTGGCGAGTTCGCCGCCGTTGGCCCAGATGAAGGGCATGGCGCCGTAGGTGTAGGCGCCGCCGACGGCGATGCCGTAGAGCTCGGGGCGGGCCTTGCGGATCTTCTTGGCGGTGCTGATGAGCTCGTCCTGGGTCTTCGGGGCGCTCAGGCCGAGCGAGGTGAAGACGTCGGTGCGGTAGTAGAGCGCGCGGACGCCGACGAAGAGCGGGGCGCCGTAGACCTTGCCGCCGACGGTGACGGAGGACTTGGCGGTGGGGTCGGTGTCCTTGGCCTCGTCCCAGGCGCCGAACTCGGCGGTGATGTCGGCGAGTCCGCCGTCCTTGACGTAGCCGGCGGTGTCGGTGTTGCCGTACTCGATGAGGTCGGGCGCGGACTTGGGGTCGTTGAAGGCGGCCTTGACGCGCTGGGCGCGGGTCTCGACGGGGATGTACTCGACCTCGACCTTGGCGCCCTTGTTCCGCTTCTCGAAGGCGGCGACGGCCTGCTGGACGACTTGTTCCTTGGGCTTGTTGGCGACCTCCTGGAAGAGCCAGACGCGCAGGGTGCCGCTCTTGTCGTCGGTGCCGGAGGCGCCGCCCGAGGTCTGGGGGGCGCATGCGGCCAGGGTCAGAACAGCGATGGGTACGGCGATCCGGGCAGGAAGCTTCATGGCGGTCCCCTCCACACAGCCGTTGCAGCATACGCAACGGACGTTTCGCACTGCACAACAGCCGTGAGGTTAGGGGCGGACCAACAGCGGGACAAGAGGTCTCCACCACTCTGTGACCGGCGGAAGCACCCCGTGCAACGCGAACGGCCCCCGGCGGGCGCACCGAAGTGCGCTCGCCGGGGGCCGTCCCGACCGCTCGCGGACCGGACCTACTTGTCCTTGCCGCCCTTGTCCTTGTCCCCGCCGGCGCCCATGGAGTCGTAGATCTCCTTGCACATCGGGCAGACCGGGTACTTCTTGGGGTCGCGGCCCGGTACCCAGACCTTGCCGCACAGCGCGACCACGGGAGTGCCGTCGAGGGCACTCGCCATGATCTTGTCCTTCTGGACATAGTGGGCGTAGCGCTCGTGGTCGCCGTCACCGTTGGACACCTGCGGCGTCGGCTCGACGAGGGTCCCCGTACCTGCCCCGCGCTCGGGCTCGAGAGTGCTCATGGCACCCAAGGGTACTGAAAGAAGCCGCCCGCTCCGAGCGCCCTCCGGGCGACCTCAGTTCAGGGACGGATCGTCCGGATATGTCGCGATCATCGCGAGCTCGCCGCGCTGCCGCCGCAGCACCTGGCGCCAGAGCGTCTCGGGGCGCGGGGACGACACGTCGCCGGGCTCGGACTCCACCACGTACCAGGCGCCGTCGCCGAGCTCCGACTCCAGCTGCCCGGGGCCCCAGCCCGCGTACCCCGCGAAGATCCGCAGGGCGCCGATGGCGGGGCCGAGCAGCTCGGGCGGGGTCTCCAGGTCGACCAGGCCGATCGCCCCGTACACCCGCCGCCAGCCGAGCGGGCCCTCGTCGCCGGGGATCACCGCGATGCCGAGGGCCGCGTCGAGGGAGACCGGGCCGCCCTGGAAGACCACCCCCGGCTCGCCGGCCAGACCGGCCCAGGGCGCGAGGATGTCGCCGACCGTCACGGGGGTCGGCCGGTTGAGGACCACGCCGAGGGAGCCCTCGTCGTCGTGGTCGAGCAGCAGGACGACCGCGCGGTCGAAGTTCGGGTCCGCCAGCGCGGGGGTGGCCACGAGCAGCCGTCCTGTGAGCGAGGACACCTCGGTCATGCGACACATGATCCCGCATCTTCGGCGTTCCGGGGGGTTGTCCGGGGCGATCCGGGGCAGGTGTGCCGCCGCGCAGGTCAGCGAGGCCCCGTCGACAGCGGCGACGGCCCGGCCGGCCCGCCGCCGGACCAAGCGGACGGTGACGCTCCGCAAGATCACGTGGACGGAGGGTGCTGTACCCGATTCATTACATTCGCGGGACCCCCTCAGCCACACAACCGGGGTCCCATGGCCCCTTACCCTTTTCTCTGGCCACCCGTCCCCGACGACCCGGAACGCGAGATTCATGACCGGCACTGACAGCCACGATGTCCTGCTTGTCCACGGCGGAACCCCGCTGGAGGGCGAGATCCGCGTCCGTGGCGCGAAGAACCTCGTGCCCAAGGCGATGGTCGCCGCCCTGCTCGGCAGCGAGCCGAGCCGACTGCGCAACGTGCCCGACATCCGCGACGTCCGCGTGGTCCGCGGCCTGCTCCAGCTGCACGGCGTGACGGTCCGCCCCGGCGAGGAGCCGGGCGAGCTGATCATGGACCCGACCCACGTCGAGTCCGCCAACGTGGCCGACATCGACGCGCACGCCGGCTCCTCGCGCATCCCGATCCTCTTCTGCGGCCCGCTGCTGCACCGCCTCGGCCACGCCTTCATCCCGGGCCTGGGCGGCTGCGACATCGGCGGCCGGCCGATCGACTTCCACTTCGACGTGCTGCGCAAGTTCGGCGCCACCATCGAGAAGCGGGCCGACGGGCAGTACCTGGAGGCCCCGCAGCGGCTGCGCGGCACCAAGATCGCGCTGCCCTACCCCTCGGTCGGCGCGACCGAGCAGGTGCTGCTCACCGCGGTCCTCGCGGAGGGCGTCACCGAGCTGTCCAACGCGGCCGTGGAGCCGGAGATCGAGGACCTCATCTGCGTGCTGCAGAAGATGGGCGCGATCATCGCCATGGACACCGACCGGACCATCCGGATCACCGGTGTCGACAAGCTCGGCGGCTACAACCACCACGCCCTCTCGGACCGCCTGGAGGCGGCCTCCTGGGCGTCGGCGGCGCTGGCCACCGAGGGCGACATCTACGTGCGCGGCGCCCAGCAGCGCTCGATGATGACCTTCCTCAACACGTACCGGAAGGTCGGCGGCGCCTTCGAGATCGACGACGAGGGCATCCGCTTCTGGCACCCGGGCGGCTCGCTCAACGCCATCGCCCTGGAGACCGACGTCCACCCCGGCTTCCAGACCGACTGGCAGCAGCCGCTGGTCGTGGCCCTGACCCAGGCGTCGGGCCTGTCCATCGTCCACGAGACGGTGTACGAGTCGCGGCTCGGCTTCACCTCGGCGCTGAACCAGATGGGTGCTCACATCCAGCTGTACCGCGAGTGCCTGGGCGGCTCGGACTGCCGCTTCGGCCAGCGCAACTTCCTCCACTCGGCGGTCGTCAGCGGCCCGACCAAGCTCCAGGGCGCGGACCTGGTCATCCCGGACCTGCGCGGCGGCTTCTCGTACCTGATCGCGGCGCTGGCCGCCCAGGGCACCAGCCGGGTGCACGGCATCGAGCTGATCAACCGCGGCTACGAGAACTTCATGGAGAAGCTGGTCGAGCTCGGCGCCAAGGTCGAGCTCCCGGGCAGCGCACTCGTGTAAGCGCCTGCAACGCCTTCTGAAGGGCAAACGAGAGGGCGGCCACCCCCTGACAGGGTGGCCGCCCTTTTCGCTGCCACAGGCCGCCTCAGCGGCCCTGGGAGCAAGCTGCCCGGAGGGCCGCCTGCTTACTTGCCCTTGGCGGCTTCCTTGAGCTTCGAGCCCGCGGAGACCTTCACGCTGTAGCCGGCCGGGATGTTGATCGGGTCGCCGGTCTGCGGGTTACGAGCGGTGCGAGCGGCACGGTGGGTGCGCTCGAAGGTCAGGAAGCCGGGGATGGTGACCTTCTCGTCGCCCTTGGCGACGACCTCGCCGACGGTCTCGGCGAGCGCGGCCAGAACGGCGTCGGCGTCCTTGCGGGTCACCTCGGCACGGTCGGCCAGGGCGGCCACCAGCTCACTGCGGTTCATGTTGTTACTCCCGTGTCTTTCTTGCCTGTGAGGCGTGAGATCGAAGCCGATGCTGCCAGGGCCCTCGGACAGTCCCCGGACCCGGGTCTGCTGACAGACCCTCGCGCCCAAACACGCATCCTGCCCCCACCAGCGGCGGGAACGCCAATCCGGCACCCCTCCGGCACCCTCATGGGTCACACGAAGAACACCGGAGCTCCCTGGTGGTGACAGAGCGTCGACTCCGCGCGGACGGTGCGGAGCCGGACTACCACCCTAAAGGCGGGTTTGGGGTGCGGCGACCGCGACACGCAGCCACCGCCTCCCCGGCCGCTCAGGCGCCCGCGCCGGCCGCCTTCGCCGCGTTGCGCACGGCCCCGGCCACCGCGCCGGCGACCTTGTCGTTGAAGACCGACGGGATGATGTAGTTCGGGTTCAGCTCGTCCTCGGTGACGACGTCCGCGAGGGCGCTGGCGGCGGCCAGCATCATCTCGGTGTTGACCGTCCGGGACTGCGCGTCCAGGAGGCCGCGGAAGACGCCGGGGAAGACCAGCACGTTGTTGATCTGGTTGGGGAAGTCCGAGCGGCCGGTGGCCACGACGGCGGCCGTCTGGCGGGCGATCGCCGGGTCCACCTCGGGGTCCGGGTTCGCGAGCGCGAAGACGATCGCGCCCTCGGCCATGGCGGCCACGTCCTCGGCGCCCAGCACGTTCGGGGCCGAGACGCCGATGAAGACGTCCGCGCCGACCACGGCCTCCTTGAGGGTGCCGGTGACGCCCTCCGGGTTGGTGTTGTCGGCGATCCAGCGCAGCGGCGAGTCGGGCGCGGCGTCCACCAGGTCCGCGCGGTCCGCGTGCACCACGCCGTGGATGTCGGCGACGACCGCGTGCTTGACGCCGGCGGCCAGGAGCAGCTTCAGGATGGCCGTACCGGCCGCGCCCGCGCCGGACATGACGACCCGTACGTCGCCGATGCCCTTGCCGACCACGCGCAGCGCGTTGGTGAGCGAGGCGAGCACGACGATGGCGGTGCCGTGCTGGTCGTCGTGGAAGACCGGGATGTCCAGGGCCTCGCGCAGCCGGGCCTCGATCTCGAAGCAGCGGGGCGCCGAGATGTCCTCCAGGTTGATGCCCGCGAAGCCGGGGGCGATGGCCTTGACGATCTCCACGATGGCGTCGGTGTCCTGGGTGTCCAGGCAGAGCGGCCACGCGTCGATGCCGGCGAAGCGCTTGAACAGGGCGGCCTTGCCCTCCATGACCGGCAGGGCGGCCTTGGGGCCGATGTTGCCGAGGCCGAGGACGGCCGAGCCGTCCGTCACGACTGCGACGGAGTTGCGCTTGATGGTGAGGCGGCGGGCGTCCTCGGGGTTCTCGGCGATCGCCATGCACACCCGGGCGACACCCGGGGTGTAGATCATCGAGAGGTCGTCACGGTTGCGGATGGGGTGCTTGGACGCCATCTCGATCTTGCCGCCGAGGTGCATCAGGAACGTACGGTCGGAGACCTTGCCGAGGGTGACGCCCTCGATGCCGCGCAGCGTCTGCACGATCTCGTCGGCGTGCGCCGTGGAGGTGGCGGCGATGGTGACGTCGATCCGCAGCTTCTCGTGGCCGGAGGCGGTCACGTCGAGGCCCGTGACGGAGCCTCCGTGCGTCTCGACCGCCGTGGTGAGCTGGGAGACCGCGGTGCCGCTCGCGGGCACCTCGAGCCGGACCGTCATCGAGTACGAGACGCTGGGCGCCGTTGCCATGTCCGAGTTCCTCTGCTTTCCCTGACTTCGTTGCTACGCCACCCCGGCTGGTTCGCCCGGCGACGCCCTCCGATCGTCGCACCTACCTGCGGGTAGCAGGTAATACGGTCGTTTCGTTTTCGGAAAGTAGTTTCCACCATACGAGAGACGCGGCCGAAACAGAAGAGGTCCCCGTCACCCGAAGGTGACGAGGACCTCTAGAAGTAAGCGGCACCGACCCGCCATGCTCGCCTCGCGGCAAGTGGTCCCTCAAAGGGACGAAGGTTGGGCCCGGGGGCTTGGATCGAGCCGGTGCCACGACAAGGCTAACAAACCACCCTGGCAAGTGATTCCCGCGGCACGAGTTGACCGGATCCGATCCCTCGATCGGTCGTCGCTCAGTCCCTCAGCAGGTCCGGCACCCCGTCCGCGTCCGGCAGGTCCCGCTCGCCCGAGACCACCGTGAGCGCCTGCGTGGAGCGGGTCAGCGCCACGTAGAGCACCCGCAGGCCGGCCGGGGACTCGTCGGCGATCTCGGCGGGCGAGACCACCACCGTGGCGTCGTACTCCAGGCCCTTCGCCTCCAGCGAGCCGAGCGCGACCACCCGGTCGCCGAGCCCGGCGAGCCAGCGGGCGGCCTCCGCGCGCCGGTTCATGGCGACGACGACGCCGACCGTCCCGTCCACCTGTGCGAGCAGCCGCTCGGCCTCCGACCGTACGGTTTCGGCCATCGCGGACCGCTCCGGGATCGGGACGAAGCGGGGCTCAAGGCCCGTGGAGCGCACCGCGCGCGGCGACTCCTTGCCCGGCATGGCGAGCGCCAGCACCTTGGCGGCGAGCTCGGCGATCTCGGCCGGGTTGCGGTAGTTCACCGTGAGCTCGAAGCGGCGCCTGGGACGGCTGCCGAGGGCCTCGTCGCGGGCCGCCGCCGCCTCGTCCGGGTCGGACCAGGAGGACTGGGCGGGGTCGCCGACGACGGTCCAGGTGGCGTGCCGGCCGCGGCGGCCGACCATCCGCCACTGCATGGGCGTGAGGTCCTGGGCCTCGTCGACGATGACGTGGGCGTACTCGGTCCGCTCGGCGGCCAGCCGCTCGGCCCGCTCCCGCTGGGTCTCCTCGCGCACCGGCATCAGCTCCTCCAGGCCGGTGAGCTGGTCCAGCGGGTCGTACTCCCGCTTCCGGCGCGGCCGGGCCGGGGCGCCGAGGAGCGTGGACAGCTCGTCGAGCAGGGCCACGTCGTGCACCGAGAGGCCCGGACGGCGCAGCGAGCGGGCGAGCCGCCGCACCTCGCCCGGGTTGAGGATCCGGCGGGCCCAGCGGCCGAGCCGCCGCTCGTCGCCCATGGTGTCGAGCACCCCGCGCGGGGTGAGCTCGGGCCACCAGGCGTCCAGGAAGGCGAGGAAGGAGTCCTCGGTCGAGACGTCCTCGTCGAAGGAGGAGCGCAGCTCGGCGGCGAGCTCGGGGTCGCTGTGCCGGCCGGCGGCGCCGGACCGGGCGTACAGCGCGTCGAGCAGCAGCCGGCGGGCGCGCGGGCGCAGCAGGTTGACGGGGGCGGTGCCGCCGAGGACGTTGTGGCGGATGCGCTTGAGGTCCTCGGGGCCGAGCTCCAGGCGCCGCCCGAAGGCGACGACCCGCAGCAGGGTGGGGGTGCCGGTCGCGGCGGCCCCACCGTCCTGGCCGTCCTCCGCCTCGTCGAGGGTGGGCCGGGTCCGGGGCGCGGGGGTCTCCAGGGCGCCCCTGGCGGCCTTGCGGAGCACGGCGAGCATCCGGGAGGAGCCCTTGACCCGGGCGACCGCGGGCTCGTCGTACGTGTCGGCCTCGGCGCCGTCGACGAGGCCGCCCAGGGCGCGGATGGCGACCTGGCCCTCCTCGCCCAGCGAGGGCAGCACGCCCTCGGTGTACGAGACGAGCAGCGGGGTCGGCGAGACGATGAGGATGCCGCCGGAGTAGCGGCGCCGGTCCTGGTAGAGCAGGTAGGCGGCGCGGTGCAGGGCGACGGCGGTCTTGCCGGTGCCGGGGCCGCCCTCGACGTACGTCACGGAGGCGGCGGGGGCGCGGATGACCAGGTCCTGTTCGGCCTGGATGGAGGCGACGATGTCCCGCATGGTGTGGCTGCGGGCCTGGCCGAGGGCGGCCATCAGCGCGCCGTCGCCGATGACCGGGAGCTCTTGGCCGTCGAGGCTGGCGGTGAGCTCGGGGCGCATGAGGTCGTCCTCGACGCCGAGGACCCGGCGGCCCTTGGAGCGGATGACCCGGCGGCGCACCACGCGGCCCGGGTCCACCGGGGTCGAGCGGTAGAAGGGCGCCGCGGCCGGGGCCCTCCAGTCGATGACGAGCGGGGCGTAGTCGGAGTCGAGGACGCCGATGCGGCCGATGTGGAGGGTCTCGCCGATGTCGGCGACCTGCCTGCCGTCCTCGGTGCGGATGGCGTCCTCGGCGGGCTCGACGGAGGTGTAGGCCCCGTCGGGCCCCTTCTTCCCGTCCTTGCCGAAGAGGAGGTCGATCCGGCCGAAGAGGAAGTCCTCGAACTCGTTGTTGAGCCGGTTGAGGTGGATGCCGGCCCGGAAGACCTGGGCGTCGCGCTCGGCGAGGGCGCCGGGCGTGCCGACCTGGCCCCGCTGGGCGGCGTCGTTCATCAGGAACTCGGCCTCGTGGATCTTCTCCTCCAGTCGGCGGTAGACCTGGTCCAGATGTTCCTGTTCGACACCGATCTCACGGTCCCTGACCGTGTCGACGGCTTCCTGCGCGGCCACCGGGGCCCCCTTCTGACGTGCACTGGGCAGCCGTCGAGCGTACGCCACCCAGGGCCGTGTGTCAGTCCTGACGCCGCGGAACGGAAGGGGGCCGGCCCGGGCGTACGGGGGAGCCGCCCGGGCCGGCCGGGGCCGGAGGGGCGCGGGGGAAGCGCCGTCCGGCCGTCCGGAGGCGTCCTCGCAGGTCAGCAGGTCGGCGTGGACGCTCCCACAGCATCAACGTTCAACTGTTTATTATCTACGGATTGTTTTTCCTAGGAATTGACGAAGAAGGGGGGCGCGCGTGAACAGGACCGCGCTGCGGGCCCTCCTGCGCGAGCGCCGGGCGCTGATCGCGCCCGAGGCGCACGGCCTGTCGCGGCCGACCGGGCGCGGGCGGCGGGCCCGGGGCCTGTCGCAACAGCAGGTGGACGAGCTGACCTGCCGGGCGGTCGACACGTACAACCGGCTGGAGACCGGCCGCTATCCGCACCCGTCGGCGGACTACCTCCGTCAGATCGCCCGGCTCTTCGGCCTGAACGAGCAGGAGTGGGTCTCGCTGTGCCGGTACGCGGGCATCGGCGACCCGCCCGCCCCGCTGCACCCCTCCTCGGGCCTGGAGGTGCCCGGGGTGTGGCAGGAGGCCGTGGACGGCATCGCGCACATGGCGTACCTCACCGACGCCTCCTGGAACCTGCTGGCCCACAACCGGCACTTCGCCGAGATGTACCCGGGCGGCGCGGTCCCCGCCAACACCATGCGCTGGATGCTCCTGGACCCCTCGGCCCGCGAGACGACCCTGCTGGACTGGCGGACCGTGTGGGCGCCGCTGATCCTGCCCCAGCTGCGGGCCGCGCTGGCCGCCCGCCCGGAGGACGGGACGCTGCGCGGGATCGAGGCGGAGGTCCGCGCCGACCCGGACCTGGGGCCGCTGTGGGAGGCGGGCGGGGCGCACATCCACCCGGACGGCGACGAACGCCCGCTGCGCCACGCGCTGCTGGGCCCCGGCCACGTGACGATCTGCGCGGCCCAGCCCCTCACGGCCCCGGGCGCCCGCCTGATCATCATGCTGTTCCGCCCCGGCCGCCAGAAGGCCCACGAACGCACCCCGATGCTGCGGGCGAGCTTGCCGCCGGAGTGACGCGCGGGGGCGAAGGGGCGTCCCCGCGCGGAGGCGGCCCGTTCGCGGCGCCCGCCCACGCGGAGACGTCCCACGCGAAGCGCCCGCACGCACGCACGGGGCGCAGGGCGCAAAAGCGGTCCCGCGCGGAGCGCCCGCCCGGCCCCCTACCCCTCCTACCCCTCGCCCCCCGTCTCGCCGGATCCCCCCGGGTCCAGCGCCAGCCGGTAGCCGCGCTTGACCACCGTCTGGATCAGCTTCGGGGCACCCAGGGCGGTCCGCAGCCGGGCCATCGCGGTCTCCACCGCGTGTTCGTCGCGCCCCGCGCCCGGCAGCGCCCGCAGCAGTTCGGGGCGCCCGACGACCCAGCCGGGGCGGCGGGCGAGCAGGCCGAGCAGGGCCATCCCGGCGGGCGGGACCGGCCGTGGCGTGCCGTCGACGAGGACCGCGCGGCCCCGGATCTCGACCCGGCGCCCGGCCACCGGCAGCACCCGCGCGCGGGCGGGCAGCTCCCGGCGTACGAGCTCCACCAGCGGGCCGAGCCGGGGGCGTTCGGGCTGGTACGTGCCGATGCCGAGCGCCTGGAGCGGCGCCGCCGTCACCGGACCCACGCACATCGCGGGCACCTCCTGCCGCAGCGCCGCGACGACCTCGCCGAGCAGCCCCCGCTCCCCCGCCCGGCGCAGCAGCGAGGCGGCGGCGGGCGCGCTGGTGAGGACGACCGCGTCCAGGCCGCGCGCGGCCACCGCGTCCAGGAGCCGGTCGAGGGGGCCGGTGTCCTCCGGCGGCGCCCAGCGGCGGACGAGCGCGACGACGACCTCGGCCCCGGCCGCCCGCAGCGCCTCCACGAGGCCGGGCGGCGGCTCCCCGTGCAGTTGGAGCGCGACCCGGCGGCCCGCGACGCCCTCGCCGAGCAGCCGGTCGAGGAGTTCGGCCGGCGCGTCGGAGGACGGCGCCCAGGACGCGGTGAGCCCGGCCGCGCGGACCGCGGCCCGCACCTCGGGGCCGCGGGCCAGCAGTTCGGCGCCGCGCAGCCGGTCCAGGAGCGGCTCGCGGAGGCCCCGGCCGCCGGCCGCCCCGATCCAGTCGCGGAATCCGGTCACGGTGGTGGCGACGACGAGGTCCGGGGGGCGGCCGATGAGGTCCTCGGTGACGGCCAGGAGCTCGGGGTCGTCGGCGGGCGCCACGATCCGCAGCGCGGGCCCGTGGACGACGCCGGCGCCGCGGCGGCGCAGCAGCGCGATGAGCTCGTCCGCCCGCCGGACCGCGGTGACCCCGACGGTGAACCCGGCGAGCGCGTCCTGGAGGCCCGCGGCATCGGTGGCGTCTGTGGCGTCCCTGACGTCGGTGTCCTCCATGGCGTCCATGCCGCAAGAGACTGCCGGGACCGCGTGACGGGCTCGGTTCCCGTGCGTTTCCTGCCCGTTACGGCCGTACGGGAGCCCCCGGCGACGCCCGCCGAAGGTATACGCCCGGAAGCCGCAGAAGCCGCTGAGTCCCCAGAGTCCAGGAGTCCCAGGAGTCCCCGGCATGACGAAGGCCCGGCAGTCGTCGTGACGACCACCGGGCCTGCGCCCACATGGGATGAGTGGAGATGGCGGGAATCGAACCCGCGTCCAACGGTGCGGAAACAGGGCTTCTCCGTGTGCAGTCTGGTGCGATTTTCTCAGCCCTCCGGATCACCCAGACAAGTCCGGAACGGGCTCAGTCACTGTTTGATTTCCCTCAGGCCCCCGTGACCGGGGCTAGAGGTTTAGATCCCTAAATGACGCCAGGATCCGGGTCGGGACCACCCCCGGGCTGACGCTCCTCACAGAGGCTTCTACTCGTTACCTAAAATTAGGCAGCGAGGGCGAAGCGGGAGTTATCGCTCTTGGAGTTGGCGATTATTGGTTGCGACATATGGTTTACGAGATCATTGCCGCTTCCTCGACACGCTTCCCCTGCTTCGACATCCGCTGTCGAAACCGATCATCCCCATGTTTATTTTTCAAAGCACGCACCCTCTCCAGAGGTGCAGGCCCCATCGTACGTGACCATGGGCCACGGTTGCCAGCGTATTAACCCCGGGCGGCTACACCTGGCTCGCCCGCTGACGCCGCTTCGCCGCCGCGATGGCGCGGCTGGTCTCGCGGGTGTCCTGCTTCTCCCGCAGCGTCTGCCGCTTGTCGTACTCCTTCTTGCCCTTGGCGAGCGCGATCTCGCACTTGACCCGGCTGCCGAGGAAGTACAGCGCGAGGGGCACGATCGTGTGACCCGTCTCGGACGCCTTCTGCTCCAGCTTGTCGATCTCCTCCCGGTGCAGCAGCAGCTTCCGCTTCCGCTTCGCCGAGTGGTTGGTCCAGCTGCCCTGCATGTACTCGGGCACGTGGATGTTGTACAGCCACGCCTCATGACGCTCGATCTGGACGAAGCCGTCGACGAGCGACGCCCGGCCCATCCGGAGCGACTTCACCTCGGTGCCCATGAGCACCACACCGCACTCGTACGTGTCGAGGATGTGGTAGTCGTGCCGCGCCTTCTTGTTCTGCGCGATGAGCTTGCGCTCCGGCCCCTTGTCCTGGTCCTTCTTCTTCGCAGGCTTGCCCTGCACGTTGACGAGTCCCTTTGCCATAGTGCGCTCATCTTCGCACTAGGGGGCCCCTCCGAGGCCACTCAATACCGTACGGGCCCGCTCCTCGGCCCCCGCCCCGCCGACCACCACGTCCGGCGTGATCCCCCGGCCGTCCACGGTGTGCCCGGCGGGCGTGCGGTAGTGCCCGACGGTCAGCTCCGCGACCGAGCCGTCCGGCAGCGTGCTCGGCATCTGCACCGAGCCCTTGCCGAAGGTGCGCGAGCCCACCGTGACCGCCCGGCCGCGGTCCTGGAGCGCCCCGGTCAGCAGCTCGGCCGCGCTCATCGTGCCGCCGTCGACCAGCGCCACCAGCGGGCGCCCGGTGTCGCCGCCGCCGTCCGCGTACACCGCCCGCTGCTCGCCCTCCACGTCGTACGTGGCGACCAGCCCGCCGTCGAGGAAGGCGGAGGCGGCGACCGCGGCCTCCGCGAGCAGGCCGCCCGCGTTGCCGCGCAGGTCCAGCAGGACGCCCGCGCGGGGCGGGGCGGCCCGCACGGCGGCCCGGACCCGCTCCCCCGTGCCCTTGGTGAAGGCGGCCACCCGGATCAGGACCGTGCCGTCGTCGAGCCGGCGGACGGTCACCGGGTCGGTGGCGAGGCGCGCCCGGCGCAGCGTCTGCGTCCAGGCGGCCCGGCCGCGCTCGATCCCCAGGGCGACCGGGGTGTCCGGGACGCCCCCGCCGCGCAGCAGCGAGACCACCTCGGACACCGACAGGTCCCCGACCGGGCGCCCGTCGACCGAGACGAGCCGGTCTCCGGGGCGCAGCCCGGCCCGCTCGGCGGGCCCGCCCGGCTGCACCCGGCTGACCTCGACCCGGTCCCGGCCGGCCCGGCGGGCGGACAGGCCGACGCCCGTGTAGGCGCCGTCCAGGGCCTGCTCGAACTCGGCGTACTCCTGCTTGTCGTACACCGCGCCCCAGCGGTCGCCGCTGCGGCTGACGAACTCCTCGGCGGCCTTCTTGCCGGACTTGCCGTCGGCGATGGCCTCGGCGGCGGCGCGCGCGAGCGCGGCCCGGTCGACCGTCGGCCGGGTCGCCGAGGGGGCGGTCGGCAGTGCTCGGACGGGCTCGCGGCGCGGCAGAGAGCCGGTGGCCGCGGCCGTGCCGAGGACCCCGGCGAAGACCAACGTCAAAGCGGCCCCACGGAGGATTCCGCGGGGCCGTCGACAGAACTCGGGGCCGGCACCGGCACGCATGTCGCCCACTCTAGGACAAGCGAATGGCGCCGCACGGCTGTTGGCCGTACGACGCCATGGCTCACCCCGAGTGGACTGTCACACCTTCAGGTACTTGCGCAGCGCGATGAACGCGGCGAGCGCGGGCATCAGCAGACCCACCGCGATGACCAGCGGCAGCTTGGAGAGCACCGCGTCCCAGCCGATGAACTCGACCAGTTGCATCTTGTCGGCGAGCGCGAGGCCGTGGTCGATCAGGAAGTAGCGCCCGACCAGGAGCATCACGGAGGCGACGGCGCCGCCGAGCAGACCGGCGAAGGCGGCCTCCATGATGAACGGCATCTGGATGTAGAAGTTGGTCGCGCCGACCAGCCGCATGATCCCGGTCTCGCGCCGCCGGCTGAACGCGGAGACCCGCACCGTGTTGACGATGAGGATCAGGGCGATGACCAGCATCAGCGCCATCACGTAGAGGGCGACGACGTTCATGCCGTTCATCAGGTCGAAGAGGTTCTGCAGGATGCCTCTCTGGTCCTGGACGGACTCGACGCCGTCCCGCCCCGCGAAGGCCGTGGCGACGACCTTGTACTTCTCCGGGTCCTTCAGCTTGACCCGGAAGGACTCCTGCATCTGGTCCGGGGTCACGACCGAGGCGATGGCCGTGTCGCCGTACTGCTCCTTGTAGTGCTTGTACGCCTCGTCGGCGGACTCGCGGTGGACCGTCTCGACGATGTCCATCTTCTTCAGATCGGCCTCGATCTGTTCCTTCTGCTGCGCGGTGACCGCGCCCTTGGCGCACTTGGGCGAGGTGGCCCCGTCGCTCTTGTTGCAGAGGAAGATGGAGACGTTGACCTTGTCGTACCAGTAGTCCTTCATCGTGCTGACCTGCTCACGCATGAGCAGCGCGCCGCCGAAGAGGGCGAGCGAGAGGGCCACGGAGACGACGACGGCGAAGGTCATCGTCAGATTGCGCCGGAGACCGACCATGATCTCCGACAGCACGAACTGAGCGCGCATGTGTCTGTATCCCCTACCGGCTCAGTGCTGATATCCGTAGACGCCGCGCGCCTGGTCGCGCACGAGACGGCCCTTCTCAAGCTCGATCACGCGCTTGCGCATCTGGTCGACGATGTTCTGGTCGTGGGTCGCCATGACGACGGTGGTCCCTGTCCTGTTGATCCGGTCGAGCAGCTTCATGATGCCGACGGAGGTCTGCGGGTCGAGGTTGCCGGTGGGCTCGTCCGCGATCAGCAGCATCGGCCGGTTGACGAAGGCCCGCGCGATCGCGACGCGCTGCTGCTCACCGCCGGACAGCTCGCCCGGCATGCGGTCCTCCTTGCCGCCGAGCCCGACCAGGTCGAGCACCTGGGGAACGGCCTTGCGGATCTCGCCGCGCGGCTTGCCGATGACCTCCTGGGCGAAGGCCACGTTCTCGGCGACGGTCTTGTTCGGCAGCAGCCGGAAGTCCTGGAAGACCGTCCCCAGCTGGCGCCGCATGTGCGGCACCTTCCAGTTGGACAGCCGGGCGAGGTCCTTGCCCAGGACGTGGACCTGGCCTTGGCTGGTGCGCTCCTCGCGCAGGATCAGCCGCAGAAAGGTCGACTTTCCGGAGCCGGAGGAACCGACGAGGAAGACGAACTCCCCCTTCTCGATCTCCAGGGATACATCCCGGAGCGCGGGGCGGTTCTGCTTCGGATAGGACTTGGAGACGTTGTCGAATCGAATCACGGATGCACCACGGTCGGCCGGGAGTAGGTGTGCGTGACCATACGCGAACGGGGATGGCCCGCGCAGTCGCGGTCCGGACTTGTGTGCTTTATCCTTTTCGCCCGTTGGTACGCGATCCCCCGGGGCGCGCCGAAAACCGCCGGAGCTGGCACAGTGGTAGGGGAACGCCGGGGCGGTCCGGGCCGTTCTCCTTGTACCAGGCCCTGGACAAGTGATCCCCCGCGCGGGAGGAGGAGAGCGCATGACCTACGACCGACTGGTGTGCGCCAACTGCGCGGCCCCCGTCGCGGAGGGCCGCTGCCCCGTCTGCCGCGCGAACCGAGAGCGCCTGCCCCAGCCGGGCGGCCTGACCCCGGCGATGCTGCTGACCCTGGTGCTGGCCCTGGTGGCGACGGTGGCCCTGTTGGCGGCGCTGCGCGGGGCGTAGCGGGCCCGGGAGACACGAAGAGAGGGCCTGGGGTTCCCGTGGAACCCCAGGCCCTCTCTCACACCCTCACGCCCTCACGGGCGACCGCGGGGCACGCCCACTCAGACGGCGGCGCGCCCGCCGCCGACGAGACGCGGCAGCATACGGAAGCCGATGCCGCCGGCGATCATGGTCGCCGCGCCGATGATCAGGAACGAGGTCTCGGCGGCACCGGTCTCCGCCAGCTCCTCCTTGGCCTTGCCCTGCTCGACGGGCTGCGAGCCGGCGTTGTTGGTGTCGGTGTTGCTGCCGTCGACGCACTCGGCGCCGTCGAGGTCGACGGTGCAGGTGCCGGTGCCGCCGTCGGTGGAGGACCCACCGCTGGTGGAGGAACCGCCGGTGGAGCCGGAGCCGCCGGTGGAGCCGGAGGTGCCGCTGCCGCCGGTGGTCTGCGAGCCGCCGGAGGAGGAGCTGCCGCCCGTGGTCTGCGAACCACCGGTCTGGGAGCCGCCGGTCTGCGAACCACCGGTCTCGGAACCGCCGGTCTGGGACCCACCGGTCTGAGAGCCGCCGGTCTCGGACCCACCGGTCTCGGAGCCACCCGTCTGCGAACCACCGGTCTCGGAACCGCCGGTCTCCGACCCACCCGTCTGCGAACCACCGGTCTCAGAGCCGCCGGTCTCAGACCCACCGGTCTCCGACCCACCCGTCTGCGAACCACCGGTCTCGGACCCACCGGTCTGCGAACCGCCGGTCTCAGAGCCGCCGGTCTCGGAGCCACCCGTCTGCGAACCACCGGTCTCAGAACCGCCGGTCTCCGACCCACCCGTCTGCGAACCACCGGTCTCGGACCCACCGGTCTGACCACCGGTCTGGCCGCCGGTCTCGCAGAGCGTCGGGTCGATCTCGCAGGGGTCCTCGCTGGTGGTCTCCGCGGTGAAGCCGATGTTCACGCCCACGGCCTGGGCGGCCCCGGCGGCGGTGAGCGAGGCGCCGGCGGCGATGACCGCTCCCGCCGCGATCCGCGCGACCCGAACCCGCGTCTTCTTCGTCATCTGGCTGCTACCCCCAGTAGCTCAATCGTCTGTAGAGCCGCGTTCGGGGCCCGGACGCTGGGCACGGTCACAGTCGCTGGACCCGCCCCCGTTCACACGCGCCCCAGTTACACGCATGGCGTCTGACACCCTGGCGAGTTTCCGAGGGCCCGTCAAGGTCGTTGCGCGTGCGATGCCCGAAAGATCAGCTGTTGCCCCACATGCGACGATGCAACTGTGACGTAAACCCGGAACTCCCGCTGCCGCAGGGCTCGTTCCCATGTCGATAAAGCGTCAGGACCGCGCCTCCTGAGCTTGCTCTTGCGAACTCACCCGGGCGAGCAGGTCTTCCTTCCCGTCGGCCAAGAAGTAGGTGTCGTACGACGGCGGGCCCCCTCGGTCGTTCCGAGGGGGCCCGCCAATGGTGCCGGGAGAGGAGGTGGCTAGCTCGCCTGTTCCTGCTGCTTGCGCCAGCGGATGCCGGCCTCCAGGAAGCCGTCGATCTCGCCGTCCAGGACGGACTGCGGGTTGCCGACCTCGAACTCCGTGCGGAGGTCCTTCACCATCTGGTACGGGTGGAGGACGTACGAGCGCATCTGGTTGCCCCAGGAGCTGCCGCTGTCCTTGAGGGCGTCCATCCGGGCGCGCTCCTCCTGGCGCTGGCGCTCCAGGAGCTTGGCCTGGAGGACGTTCATGGCGCTCGCCTTGTTCTGGATCTGGGAGCGCTCGTTCTGGCAGGAGACCACGATGCCGGTCGGGATGTGCGTGATGCGCACGGCCGAGTCGGTCGTGTTGACGCCCTGGCCGCCGGGGCCGGAGGCGCGGTAGACGTCGACGCGGAGGTCGGAGTCCTCGATCTCCACGTGGTCGGAGGACTCCACGACCGGGAGGATCTCGACGCCGGCGAAGGAGGTCTGGCGGCGGCCCTGGTTGTCGAAGGGCGAGATGCGCACCAGGCGGTGGGTGCCCTGCTCGACGGAGAGGGTGCCGTAGGCGTACGGGGCCTTGACGACGAAGGTGGTCGACTTGATGCCGGCCTCCTCCGCGTACGAGGTCTCGTAGATCTCCGTGGAGTAGCCGTGGCGCTCGGCCCAGCGCAGGTACATGCGCTGCAGGCGCTCCGCGAAGTCGGAGGCGTCGACGCCGCCGGCCTCGGCGCGGATGTTGACCAGCGCCTCGCGCTCGTCGTACTCGCCGGAGAGGAGGGTGCGGACCTCCATCTCGTCGAGCGCCTTGCGGACCGCCGTCAGCTCGGCCTCGGCCTCGGCCCGGGTGTCCGGGTCGTCCATCTCCTCGGCGAGCTCGAAGAGCACCCCGAGGTCGTCGATGCGGCCACGCAGCGCCTCGGCCTTGCGCACCTCCGCCTGGAGGTGCGACAGCTTGCTGGTGATCTTCTGCGCCGCCTCCGGGTCGTCCCACAGGGACGGGGCCGCGGCCTGCTCTTCGAGCACGGCGATGTCTGCCCTCAACTTGTCGAGGTCCAGGACGGCCTCGATCGACCCCATGGTCGAGGAGAGGGACTTCAGCTCTTCGGATACATCGACGACTGCCACGCGTCCAGCGTAACGGCTCCGCGCCCGGAGCCGGACCCGTGGCCGCCCCGAGATCCGCCGCGGCCCCGCCCTACGGCTGCGTCGACTGCTTCGAGTCCCGCGGCGGCGCGTCGCCGTCGCCGCCCGACACCGCCAGGTAGCCGCCCGCGCCCAGCGCGCCCGCGAGGACGACCGCCGCGACGGTCAGCGTGATCCGGCGCTTGCGGACCGTCTCCGCCTTGTGCCGCGCCGAGCCGGGCCGCCTGGCGCTCGCCGAGCGGGGCGCCCGCGCGGTGCCCAGCGGGCCGCCGGAGAGCTCGTCGGGGCCCGGGACCCGCATGGAGGTGTGGGTGTCCCGGTTGGAGTCGGTCGAGGCGCCGGGGACGAGGGGGACGGCGGCCCGGCGCGGCGCGGGCTCGCCCGTACCGGTCGGGAACGGGTCCTCCTCGTACGCCGGTTCCGCCGCCGGGTCCGCGTCCGGCTCGTCCACGTCCAGCGGCGGGATGCCCTTGAGCGTCGGCAGCACGTCCCGCAGCCGGGTGCCCAGCTCCGAGGCGCGCAGCCGGGAGGCGGGCGCCTTGGCCAGGCACTGGACGATGAGCTGCCACAGCTCCTCGGGGATGCCGGGCAGCGGCACGACGGTCTCGGTGACGTGCCGGCGCAGCACGGCCCCGGGGTGGCCGCCGCCGAACGGCGTGAAGCCCGCCAGCAGCTCGTACAGGACCGTCGCCAGCGCGTAGATGTCGACGGCCGCGCGCGGCGGCAGGCCCTCGACGATCTCGGGGGCGAGGTAGTCGGGGGTGCCGATGATCCGGGTGGCCTTGGTGCGGCCGGGGGTGTCGATGAGCTTGGCGACGCCGAAGTCGGTGAGGAGCGCGGGGTGGGCGCCGCCGGGGCCGAGCGGGCCCTCCATGTCGAGCAGGATGTTCTCGGGCTTGACGTCCCGGTGCACGACCCCGGCCTTGTGCGCGGCGGCGAGGCCGTCGGCGACGTCGGCGATGATCGCGACGGCCGCCTCGGGGGCCAGCCTGCGCTCCCGGTCCAGGCGGGTGCGCAGGTCGGTGCCCCGGACGAGGTCCATGACGAGGGCGAGGTCGTTGCCGTCGACGACGAGGTCGCGGACCGCGACCACGTGCGGGTGGTCGAGCCCGAGCAGGGCGGTCCGCTCCTGGACGAAGCGGCCGACGAGCTCCTGGTCGGAGGCGAGGTCCTCGCGCAGCAGCTTGATGGCGACGGGGCCCTCAGGGCCCTCGCCGAGCCACACCGTGCCGGCGCTGCCCCGCCCGAGGATCTGGTGGGCCGTGTAGCGGCTGCCGATATTCCGTGCCAAGACTGCTCCCTCAGCGGCTGCGGTTCGCGTCAAAGTTACGCGTCCGAGGGCGCTCACCGGCACTTCCGAGGGGAAATCACCCCTCGGAAGTCGACAAAACGACAGCATCGGCGATTCCGGGCCGCTCCGCGCGGTCCCGGGAGGGGCTACTGCCCCGTGCCGCCGGCCGTCCCGCCGCCGGTGGAGTCGCCGATCGACGACACCCAGTCGGAGATCGACGTGATCGCGTCGCCGATCGCCTGCCAGTAGCCCTTGCCCTGGGCGACCCAGTCCTGGAGCGGGGTGAGCTCCCAGACCAGCCAGCCCGCGACCACGAACAGCACGATCGTGAACAGGCAGCCCTTGAGGCAGCCGAGGCCGGGGATCCGCATCGGGTTGGCGCTGCGCTGCCTCGGCGGGCGCGGCTCGCGCGGGGCCGGGGCGGGCGGCGCGGCCTGCGGGGGCGGCTGCGGCGGCTGATATTGCTGCTGCGGCGGCTGCGGCGCGTACTGCTGCCGCTGGGGCGGCTGGGGCGCGTACGGCTGCGGGGGCTGCTGCTGGTACTGCGGCGGCTGCGGCGGGCGCTGCTGCTGGTACTGCGGGGGCTGCGGGGGTCCCTGCTGGTACTGCTGCGGCCGGCCCGGCCCCTGCTGCCCCGGGTACGGCTGCTGCTGCGGGGGCTGCGGCTGGCGCTGCGGGCGGCGGCGCAGCGGGTCCTCGCTCGGGTCGAGGTACTGCATCTGCGTCTGCTCGTTGCGGTCGCGGACCGCGCGGAGCTGGCTCTCCCACGGGTGCGGCCCCTCGTTCTGCGGGGGCTGCGGGGCCCCCGGCGGCTGCGCGGGCACGGGGGGCAGCAGGGCGGTCGGGTCGGCCCCGCCGGTGGCCGGGAGGACGGCCGTCGGGTCCGCCGCGCCGGCCGGGCCGCCGAGGGGGCCGCCGGTGGGCAGCACGCTGGTCGGCGCCGCCGCGTCGTACGCTCCGGGGCCGACGCCGCCGCTGGGCAGCACCTGGGTCGCGCCGGCCGGGTCCACGCCGGGGGTGTCCGGGACGGGCGCGGGGGCCGGGTCGGGGGCGAGCAGGGCGCCCACGCCGTCCGCGGCCTCGATCTGGGCGGGGGTGGCGTGCACGCCGATGCCGGCGGCGACCGTGCGCAGGCCGCGGGCCAGGTTCTCGGCGCTGGGGCGCCGGTCGGGGTCCTTGCTGAGGCAGCGCTCGATCACGGTCCACAGCGGTCCGGGCACGGTCGAGGGGCGGCGTGGCTCCTCGCTCAGGTGCCGGTGCAGGACTTCGAGCGCGGTGCCGCCGGCGAACGGCGGACGGCCGGTGACCAGCTCGTACAGCAGGATGCCGGCGCCGTAGATGTCGACGGCGGAGGTCTGCGGGCGGCCCTCGGCGGACTCGGGGGCGACGTAGGCCGGGGTGCCGACGAACTCGTGGGTGCGGGTCAGGCCCGGGGAGTCGGCGAGCCGCGCGATGCCGAAGTCGGTGAGCATCGGGAACATCGCGCCGTCCCGCTCGGCGAGCAGCACGTTGGCGGGCTTGAGGTCGCGGTGGACGACCCCGGCGGCGTGGCTCGCGGCGAGCGAGTCGGCGATCTGCGCGGTCAGCAGCGAGGCGGCGACCGGGGTGAGCGGGCCGTTCTCGCGGATGTAGCGGTGCAGGTCGGGACCGTCGACGAGGTCCATGACCAGCGCGAGCAGGTCGCCCTCCACGACGAGGTCGCGGGTGCGCACGATGTTGGGGTGGGTCAGCCGGAGCAGGACGGAACGCTCGCGCAGGAAGCGCATCACGATGTCCGGGTCGTTGGCGAGCTCCTCTTTGAGGACCTTGATCGCCACGGCCTCGCCCGGCTGGCCGGGAACGGCCGCCTCGGCGCCGGCCGCCTCCGTCTGGCGGGCTCGCCAGACGGTGCCCGTGGCGCCGCGGCCGAGCGGCTCCTCGAGCAGGTACTTGCTGCCGATAGGCCGCACGTCACGCGCTCCCTGCTGATCGTGGTCCTGGGGGGCCTTGGGTGTTCTGAGGAGGGTCCCCGGGGTTCCTGTGTGTTCTGTGACCCGTCCGGGTGTCCGACCCACTTTAGTGCCGCCGAACGGGTCATCGACTGTGACCCGAAGGGCGTAATCCTGCGCCGTACGGGGGACCCCGGGGGCTCCCGGCCGGCTCCCGCCCCGCTCCGGCCTGTCCGGAATGGAGACGCCCGGTACGCGCCGGAGGTTGCCGGAAGCGACGCGAGACATACGCAACCAGGCGATTTCTCGCCCGCCGACGACCGAACAAGATCACTTCTGGTCGTCCCGTGGGCGGGTTGTCAGTTGCAGGTGCGAGGATGCCTACAGCACGTCGTGTCGAGGGTCGGGAGCCCTCGCTCCGTGCCGACCTGAACCGGACCACGCGTCCGTGCCGGGTGGGGGGAGTCAGTGGGCGGTTCCCCCGCCGGGCGCGCCGCGCAGAAGGGACCGCTGACCGCGATGCAGATCCGGCTGACCGTCCTCGCGCCGCACGCCGGCCATGGCGCCGGGCGCGCCTGCGACGTGCTCGTCACCGCGCCCGCGGGGACGGAGCTGGCCGCCGTTGCCTCCTCCCTCGCCGCGGCCGTCTCGGGCCCCGACACGTCGTCCTCCGGCACGACCGTGCTCTACGCGGGCGGCGAGCGCCTGGACACCCGCCGCTGCCTGCTCGGCGAGCCGCCGCTGGTCGACGGCGCCGTGCTCTCCCTCCAGGTCCCCGGCCCGGACGACGGGATAGGCGAGGGCGCCCCGGCCCGGCTGCACGTGGTGGCCGGTCCGGACGCGGGCGGGGTGCATCTGCTGCACGGCGGAGCGATCAGAATCGGCCGTTCCGTCGACGCGGACGTGCCGCTCGACGACCCGGACGTCTCGCGGGCCCACTGCACGGTGACGGTCGGCCCCGACGGCCGCGTCACGGTCACCGACCAGGGCTCCACGAACGGGACGAGCCTCGACGGCGCCCCCGTCGGCCCCCGGCCCGTCCGCTTCCCGCCGGGCGCGGTGCTGCGCGTCGGCGAGTCCGCGCTGCGGCTGACGGGCGGGACGGCACCGACCGGACCGGCCGGGTCGGCGCGGTCCGCCGGATCCTCGCCGTCGTCGCCGTCCTCGGCGTCCTCTCCGTCTTCGGCGGACGACACCCTGCCCACCACGCCGGACGGCGAAGGACATCTGCGCGTACGCCGTGAGGGCCCGTCCGGCCTCTCCGGCGACACCCCCGCGGCCGGCACCCCGCGCGCCATGCCGTACGCGGCGGCCCCGCACGGCGTGGGTACGGGCAGGGGTGCGGGTACGGGCTCCGAGGACGCCACCGCCACGTACGGCGGCGCGCGGGGCGCAGGCGGCGACGGCTCCGGCGAGGGCCACGCGCGCGCGGGAGAGCTCCCGGAGCCCGAGGGCGAGGCCGAGATCGAGGCGCACAGCCGGACCCGGCAGCTCCGCAAGCGCGGGCTCGGGGCGTGGGCCCGGCGGCTCGCGGGCGGCAAGGAGGACCCGCGCGCCGGGGAGTACGGGGTGGCCCCCGTCCCCGCGTTCGCCGAGTCCCGGCCCGGCAGCCTGCCCGGGACGGCCGCGGCGGGCCCCGCGCCCTGCCCCGACAACTGGCCCGATCCCGCCGCCGTCCTGCTCACCGCGCTCGGCCCTGGCCGGCGCCTGTGGGAGCGGGACCTCGACCATCCCGAGGCGCTGGTGGTGCGGCTCGGCACGACGGACCGCGCCGAGCTGTCCGGGGTGCCGGTGACGGTCGGCCTGCGGGAGGCGGGCGCGCTGGGACTCGCCGGTCCGGGGCCGCGGCTGGCCGGTCTGGCCCGCTCGGTCGTGGCACAGCTGGCGGCCCTGCACGCGCCGGGCGACCTGGAGATCGTGCTGGTCAGCGCCGACCGGAACCGCCCGCTGGAGGAGCGGCGGCGGGCCTGGGGCTGGCTCGGCTGGCTGCCGCACACGCGGCCGGCGCACGGCCAGGACTGCCGGCTGCTCCTCGCGTACGACCGGGAGCAGGCGCAGGCGCGGCTGACGGAGCTCACCCGGCGGCTGGACGACGGCCCGCTCGGCGCGGGCTGGCCGAGCGCGGACCGCGCGGCGGTCGCCGAGGCCGCCGCGCGGCACGAGGGACCGGCGACGGTCGTGATCGTGGACGGCGACCCCGGTTCGGCGGCGCTGCGCGAGACGGCGGCGCGGCTGGCCGGGGCGGGGGCCGCGGCGGGCATCCATCTGATCTGTCTGGCCGAGGCCCCTTCGGCCTCGCCCGCGTCGCCGGTGGCGGCGACGTACGAGGAGGCGTGCGCGGCCTCGTTCGCCTTCCGCGAGTGCGGGGCGGCGGCGCTGCTCAGCGGCGACGTGGCGACGGCGCTGCGGCTGGTGCGGACGTCGGGCGGCCGGGTCGCGGGGCACGGCACGGTCGGGGTCGTGGACGCGGTGTCGGTGGCGTGGGCGGAGCGGTTCGGGCGGGCGCTGGCCCCGATGCGCACGGAGACGGCGGCGGGCCCGGGGCAGGGGCGGTCCGCCGCGCTGCCGCCCTCGGCACGGCTCCTGGACGAGCTGGGCCTGGCCCGGGCCACCCCGGCGTCGCTGATGGCCCGCTGGGCCTCGGCGGCGGACGGCACGGCGGTGCTGGGCGCGGGCCCGCGCGGGCCGGTGGCCGTGGACCTCACGGCGGAGGGCCCGCACCTGCTGATCGAGGGGCCCGCGGGCAGCGGGCGCACGGAGCTGCTGCGGGCCATCGCCGCGTCCCTGGCGGCGGGCGGGCGGCCGGACCGGCTGGGCCTGCTCCTGGTCGACGGCGCGGGCGGCGAGCGCGGCGAGGGCCTGGCGGCCTGCACGGAGCTGCCGCACGTGACGGAGCACCTGGTCGCCTCGGACCCGGTGCGGATGCGGGAGTTCGCGCAGGCGCTGGGCGGCGAGCTGAAGCGCCGGGCGGAGATCCTGGGCGACACGCACTTCGCGGACCGCCGCTCGGGCCGCCTGATCGGCCAGCGCACGGCGAGCCCTGCGGAGTCGGCCGCCCCGGCCCCCCGCGCGACCTCCCGCGTCCCGGACGCGCGCACGGCGGACCCCGGCGAGCGGACACCCGCCCGCGGGCCCTACGCGGGCGGCGCGCGGGACACCGGCGGGCGGACCCCGTACCCGGGAGACCTCACGGACGGCCCGACCGGGCGCACGGCGTACGCGGGCGCGGTGGACTCCGGCGACCGCTCCACCGGGCGCACGCCGTACGGCGCGAGCGCGGCGGACCTGACCGACACCCCGAGCGGGCGCCTGCCCCGCCCGGGGAGCGGCGACCGCGCGAGCTCGCGCACGCCGTACCCGGGCGGCGCGTCCGACTTGGGCGACCGGGCCTCCGCCCGCACCCCGTACGCGGGCGCGGGAGACCCCGGCGACCGCCCCACCAACCGCACGCCCTACCCGAGTACGGGCACGGGCGCGACGGACCTGACCGACACCCCGAGCGGACGCCTGCCCCGGCCGGGAAACGGCGGCCGGACCCCGTACCCCGGCACGTCCGACCCCGGTGACCGTCCGACCGGCCGCACGCCCTACCCGCACACCCCGCCGCCCGGCTCCGACCTCCTCGGGGACCGTCCGAGCAGCCGCACCCTGCGGGCGCACGAGGGCGAGCTCGGCGACACGCCGAGCGGCCGGCTGTCCCGTCCCGGTGCGGGCGACCTCGGGGACCGCCCCAGCAGCCGCACCCTGCGGACCCACGGCGGCGAGCTCGGCGACACGCCCAGTGCCCGTCTCCCCCGCCCCGGGGCCGGTGACCCGGCCGACCGGCCCAGCACCCGCACCCTGCGGCTGGGGGCCGACGACCTCACGTATCTGCCCAGCGGGCGCACCGAGCCCGGTCCCGGCGGCGCGGTGCCCCAGCCGCCCGCCGAGGGCGCCGGGTCGCTGCCGCGGCTCGTCGTGCTGGTCGACGACTTCGACGCCCTGGTCGCGCCCGCGCTCGGCGCGCCCGGCCGCCCGGCCGCCGGGTCGGTCGTACGGGCCCTGGAAGCCGTCGCGCGGAACGGCGCCCGGCTCGGCGTGCACCTCATCGCGGCCTCGGCGCGCCCGGACCGGACCGTCGATACGGAGCTGGCGCACGGCGCGCGGCTGCGGATCGTGCTCGACCCGCCGCCCGCCTCCTCGGGGCCCGACGAGCCGCAGCCCGGCCGCGGGCGACTCGGCCACCCGGACGGCCGGGTGACGCCGTTCCAGACGGGCCGGGTCACCGGGCGCATCCCGCGCACGGCGACCCTGCGGCCGACCGTGGTCCCGCTGGAGTGGGAGCGGATGGGCGACCCGCCGACCCGCCGCCCGGTCCGCGAGCTGGGCAACGGCCCGACGGACCTGGCGCTGCTCGCCAGCGCCCTCGACCGGGCCGCCCGCTCGGTGGACGCCTCCCCGGTCCCGCCCCTCACCTCGCCCACGCACGCCTGACGGACGGCCGGGCCGGCGGGCAACCGGGCTGGCGGGCGACCGGGCGGCCAGACCTGCTGACTGACTGACCGGCCTCAGCGGCCCCGCCCCGGCCCCGTCCGGGCCCAGGCCCCGGCCCCGCCCCCCGACCGGGGTTCCGCCTACCCCCGCAACCCCGCCACCGCCGCCCGCGCGAGCTCGTCCAGGTACCCCTTCGGCGTCTCCGTGCGGACCACGGCGAGCCGCCAGTACAGCGGGCCGACGATCAGGTCGAGCGCGCGGTCCGGGTCGGTGTCCTCGGGGAGTTCGCCCCGGGCGACCGCCTCGCGGACGACCTGGGCGACGACGCCCTGCCGCCCGTCGAAGAGCGCCGCCTTGATCGCCTCGGCGATCTCCGGGTTCCGCACCGCCTCCACCAGCAGGTCCGGGATGACCTGTGAGGCCACCGGGTGGCGCAGGGCGCGCGAGGCGACCTCCAGGAGGGCCCGCACGTCCCCGTACAGCGTGCCCGTCGCCGGTGCCGGCAGCCCCTGGACGGCGAGCGCGCCGACGAGGTCGAGGACCAGCGACAGCTTGGACTTCCAGCGCCGGTAGACGGCGGTCTTGCCGACCCCGGCCCGGCGCGCGATGCCCTCGATCGACATCCGGGCGAAGCCGACGGTCGCCAGCTCCTCGAAGACGGCGGCGCGAATGGCCTCGGTGACGTCCTCCCGGAGCACGGCGGCTCCGGCGGGGGCGCGGCGCGGGGTTCCGGAGGGTGTCGTCATGACCCGGATTTTAGCCAGCGATCACCAGGACGTAAACGTCACGACGATACGGTTGCGTTCCGACGCATCCGCGCCCTAACCTCCCCGTAGCGACGATACGGACCCGTTCCATCGTTCAAATCGTCCATCGTGTCGCGAACCAGAGCGAAGGCGATCCCCGTGACGACCGACACCCTCGACCTCACCGCCGACCCCGGCCCCACCACCACCCCACCAGCCGCACAGGCCGCACAGGCCGCATCAGCCCCGCAGCCCCCTCCACCCCCGCCCACCTCCGCGGAGCTCCGCGCCCTCGCCGAGCGACACGGCCTCACCGTGAGCGGCGCCCGCCCCACGCTCCCCGCCTACGCGCGGCAGCTCTGGGCCCGCCGCCACTTCATCACCGCGTTCGCGACGGCCAAGCTCACCGCCCAGTACAGCCAGGCCCGGCTCGGCCAGGTCTGGCAGGTGATGACCCCGCTGCTCAACGCGGCCGTCTACTACGCGATCTTCGGCGTCCTGATGGACGTCAAGCACGGCATCCCCGACTACGTCCCGTTCCTCATCACGGGCGTCTTCGTCTGGACCTTCACCTCGCAGACGATCATGACCGGCACCCGCGCCATCAGCGGCAACATCGGCCTCGTCCGCGCCCTGCACTTCCCGCGCGCCAGCCTCCCCGTCGCCCTCGCGCTCCAGCAGCTCCAGCAGCTCGTCTTCTCGCTGGGCGCGCTGGTCGTGATCCTGGTCTGCTTCGGCGAGTTCCCCCGCCCGAGCTGGCTGCTGGCCGTCCCCGCCCTGGTGCTCCAGACGCTCTTCAGCACCGGCCTCGCCCTCGCGATGGCCCGGCTCGCCTCCCGCACCCCGGACATCGCGCAGCTGATGCCCTTCGTGCTGCGCACCTGGATGTACGCCTCGGGCGTCATGTGGTCGATCCAGCACCTCGCGGGCGGCGGGCGCTTCCCGCACCTCGTGCTGCTGGCCCTGCAGTGCAATCCGGCGGCCGTGTACATCGACCTGATGCGCTTCGCGCTGGTCGAGAGCTTCACCGCCGCCCAGCTCCCGCCGCACGTCTGGGCGGTGGCGACCGGCTGGGCGCTGCTCGCCTTCGTCGGCGGGTTCATCTACTTCTGGAAGGCGGAGGAGACCTATGGCCGTGGCTGAGCAACAGACGCAAGAGACAGGGCGGACGACCCGGGACGCCCGCCGCACGGCGGACGAGGACCGGGGAGCCTCATCCGCCCCCGCTCCCACCCCCACCCCCACCGTCATCGCCGACGGCGTCCACGTCACGTACACCGAGCGCGGCGGCGCGGGCCGCACCCCGTGCACCGTGCACGCGGTCAAGGGCGTCGGCTTCACCGCGTACCGGGGCGAGGCGATCGGCCTGATCGGTTCGAACGGCTCGGGCAAATCGACGCTTCTCAAGGCCATCGCCGGACTGCTGCCGACCAGCGCGGGCCGGATCTACACCCTCGGCCACCCCGCCCTGCTCGGCGTCAACGCGGCCCTGATGAGCGACCTGACCGGCGAGCGGAACGTCATCCTCGGCGGGCTCGCGATGGGCATGAGCCGCAAGGAGATCGGCGAGCGGTGCGCCGACATCGTCGCGTTCTCCGGGATCGACGACAACGGCGACTTCGCGTCGATGCCGATGCGCACGTACTCCTCCGGCATGGGCGCCCGGCTCCGCTTCTCCATCGCCGCCGCCCGCAGCCACGACGTGCTGCTCATCGACGAGGCCCTCGCCACCGGCGACGCGCGCTTCCGCCGCCGCAGCCGGCGCCGGATCGACGAGCTGCGCGCCGAGGCCGGCACCGTCTTCCTGGTCAGCCACTCGAACTCCACCATCACCGAGACCTGCGAGCGGGCCCTGTGGCTGGAGGCGGGCACGCTGCGGATGGACGGCCCGGCGGCCGAGGTCGTGGCGGCGTACGAGGAGTTCACCGAGACGGCCCTCACCACCGGGAGGAAGTAGGACAAACCTGGCTAGAGTGCGAAGGGATGACGACCGACCCGCCGCCTCAGCCAGGTGCGTCCGGCACCTCCCGGACCGAGTCCGCGCCGCCCGCCCTCACCCGCTCCCCGTTCGAGTCGGAGACCTTCACCTCCGCCACCTTCGTGACCGTCGGCCTCGGCCCCCGGCTCGCGCTCGCCGCCCTCTGGCTGCTCAGCCGCACCGGCATGCTGTGGCTGCTGCACCGCGACGACCTCGGCATCGGCGGCGTCGCCAGCGAGGTGCACGTCCTCTACCGCCACTGGTACGGGCTGTTCGCCCAGGGCACCTTCCCGCCCGACGACCCCACCTGGCAGTACCCGCCGGGCGCGGGCCTGGTCATCATGTCGCCCGGGATCCTGCCCTGGCTGAGCTACTTCCAGGGCTTCGTCCTGCTCACCCTGCTCGCCGACGCGGCCGTCACCGTGGCCCTGGCCCGCGCCGACAGCGCCCGCCTCACCCACGGCGCCTGGTTCTGGGTGCTCGGCCTCCCCCTGCTCCTGCACATCCCGCTCGCCCGCTACGACGTGCAGACCACCGCGCTGGCCGTCCTCGCCCTGCTCGCGCTCGGCGCCCGCTCCCCCGCCGCCCACCGGCTCGGCGGGGCGCTCGCCGGGCTCGGCGCCCTGGTCAAGGTCTGGCCCGCGCTCACCCTGATCGGCACCCCGCGCGGGCGCACCACCCGGGACGCCTGGACCGCCGCCGCCGTCACCGTCCTGACCCTGCTGGCCGCCCTGACGCTGCTCTTCGACGACGCGCTGGGCTTCCTGAGCCAGCAGGGCAACCGGGGCGTCCAGATCGAGTCCCTGGGCGGCACGGGCCTCGCGCTGGCCCGGGCGGCGGGACTCTGGCCGGGCTCGGTGCAGTTCCGCTACGGCGCCTACGAGTACGTCGGCCCCTACGTCTCCACCGTCGGCCACCTCGCGCTGCTGGCGACCGTCGTCGCCTTCGGCTGGCTGCTGCTGTGGCGGCTGCGGGCCCGCGTCTGGACCGGGGCGACCCCGCTCGACGCGGCCTTCGCCGCCGTGCTGCTGTTCACCGTGACCAGCCGGGTGATCAGCCCCCAGTACCTGGTCTGGCTGCTCGGGCTGGCCGCCGTCTGCCTGACCTCCCGGCAGACGGTCATGCGCCCGGTCGCCTTCCTGATGCTCCCGGCGGCGGCGCTGAGCTCGCTCGCGTACCCCGTGCTGTACGTCGACGTCGCCGCCGGCACCTGGCCCGGCATCGCCGTCATGCTGCTCCGCAACGGCCTGCTGCTCGCGGCGGCGGCGGCGGCCGCCCGCCGCCTGTGGACGGGCTCGGTGCCCTCCTAGCCGTACACCGCCGCGAAAAGGGGGCGCCCCCGCCGGCCGGAACCGACGGGGGCGCCCCCTTTGCTCAGCTGGTGCTCAGCTGGTGCTCAGCTGTGCGTCCGCAGCAGCGTGCGCATGGTCCGCATCGCGACCGAGAGGTTCGACAGGTCGAAGTCCTCCGAGCCCTGGATCTCCTCCAGGGTGGTGCGGGCGCGGCCCAGGATCGCCGCGTTCTCGTCCTCCCAGGCCCGGAACCGCTCTTCCGGCGTGGAGGTGCCGTTCCCGGACACCAGGACGTCGGCGGTGAGCCCGGCGTGCGCGGCGAACAGGTCCTCGCGGATGGAGGCGCGGGCCATCGACTGCCAGCGGTCGCTGCGCGGCAGCTCGATGATCCGGTCCATCAGGTCGGTGATCCGCAGCCGGTCGGCCAGGTCGTAGTAGACCTCGGCGACCGCCAGCGGGTCCTTGCCGGTGCGGTCCGCGATCGCGACGATGTCGAGCGTCGGGAAGGCGGACGAGAAGCCGGCCACCCGCAGCGCCAGCTCCTCCGGCACCCCGGCCTCGGTCAGCTCGGCGAGGATCGACTCGTACCACTCCAGGTCCGAGCCGCGCAGCAGCTGCGGCAGCTTCTCCCAGACCAGCGCGACCCGCTCCGAGAAGAACTCGATGGTCTCGCCGATCTGGAGCGGCTGCGGCCGGTTGTTGAGCAGCCAGCGGGTGCCGCGCTCGACCAGGCGGCGCGAGTGCAGGCGCATCCGGGTCTGGAACTCGGCGAGCACCTTGTTGTCGAGCGCCTCGACGGCGTCCCAGACCTCGCCCAGGCGGAAGATCGCGCGGGCCGCGGTCTGCGCGCGCACGATCTCCTCGATCGAGGCGCCGGACTCCTCGCGGAGGCGGTGCAGGAAGGTCGAGCCGCCGGTGTTGACGGTGTCGTTGACCAGGACGGTGGTGATGATCTCGCGGCGCAGCGCGTGGTTGTCGACCGCCTCGGTGAACTTCTCGCGCAGCAGCGTCGGGAAGTACGCGTGGAGCAGCCCGCGCAGGTACGGGTCGTCCGGGAGCTCGGTGCCGATCAGCTCGTCGGCCACCGTGATCTTGGTGTACGCGAGGAGGACGGCGAGCTCCGGCTGGGACAGGCCCTTGCCGCCGTTGAGCAGCTCGCGGATCTGCCGGTCGTTGGGCAGGAACTCCAGCGAGCGGTCCAGGGCCCCGTCGCGGCCGAGGCGGCGCATGAAGCGCTGGGCGGCGTGGAGCAGGGACGGGGACTGGGCGACCGCGTTGGCCAGGGCGGTGTTCTGCGCGTAGTTGTTGCGCAGGACGAGCGCGCCGACCTCGTCGGTCATCTCGGCGAGGATCTTGTTGCGCTGCTTGACGGTCATGTCGCCCTCGGCGACGAGCCCGTTGAGCAGGATCTTGATGTTGACCTCGTGGTCGGAGGTGTCGACGCCGGCGCTGTTGTCGATGGCGTCGGTGTTGACCTTGCCGCCCTCGCCGGCGGGGCCGCCGGTGCGGGCGAACTCGATGCGGCCGAGCTGGGTCGCGCCGAGGTTGCCGCCCTCGCCGATGACCTTGGCGCGGACGTCCTGGCCGTCGACGCGGATGGCGTCGTTGGCCTTGTCGCCGACCTCGGCGTCGGTCTCGGCCGAGGACTTCACGTACGTGCCGATGCCGCCGTTCCACAGCAGGTCGACGGGCGCGTGCAGGACGGCCTTCATCAGCTCGGCCGGGGTCATCTTGGTGACCCCGTCCTCGATGCCGAGGGCGGCCCGGACGTGCGCGTTGACCGGGATCGACTTCGCGGTACGGGGGTGGATGCCGCCGCCCGCGGAGAGCAGCGAGCTGTCGTAGTCGGCCCAGGACGAGCGGGGCAGCTCGAAGAGGCGGCGGCGCTCGGCGTACGAGGTGGCCGCGTCCGGGGTCGGGTCGATGAAGATGTGCCGGTGGTCGAAGGCGGCCACCAGGCGGATGTGCTCGGAGAGCAGCATCCCGTTGCCGAAGACGTCGCCGGACATGTCGCCGACGCCGACGACGGTGAAGTCCTCGGTCTGGGTGTCGTGGCCCAGCTCGCGGAAGTGGCGCTTGACCGACTCCCAGGCGCCGCGGGCGGTGATGCCCATGCCCTTGTGGTCGTAGCCGGCCGAGCCGCCGGAGGCGAAGGCGTCGCCCAGCCAGAAGCCGTAGGACTCGGCGACCCCGTTGGCGATGTCGGAGAAGGTCGCGGTGCCCTTGTCGGCGGCGACGACGAGGTAGGTGTCGTCCTCGTCGTGGCGGACCACGTCGACCGGGGGCACGACCTCGCCGGCGACCAGGTTGTCGGTGATGTCGAGGAGGGCCGAGATGAAGGTCTTGTACGACTCGATGCCCTCGGCGAGCCAGGCGTCGCGGTCCACGGACGGGTCCGGGAGCTGCTTGGCGACGAAGCCGCCCTTGGCGCCGACCGGCACGATGACCGTGTTCTTCACCATCTGCGCCTTGACCAGGCCGAGGACCTCGGTGCGGAAGTCCTCGCGCCGGTCGGACCAGCGCAGGCCGCCTCGGGCGACCTTGCCGAAGCGCAGGTGGACACCCTCGACGCGCGGCGAGTACACCCAGATCTCGAAGGCCGGGCGGGGCGCGGGGAGGTCGGGGATGGCCTGCGGGTCGAACTTCATCGACACGTAGGGGTGCTGACGCCCCTCCGCGTCCTTCTGGAAGAAGTTCGTCCGCAGGGTGGCCTTGATGACGGTGAGGAAGGAGCGCAGGATGCGGTCCTCGTCGAGGGAGGCGACCTGGTCCAGGGCCCCGTCCAGCTCCTCCAGGAGCCCGTCGATCAGCTCGGTGCCGGCGCGCTGGCGCTCCGGGGCCATCCGGGCCTCGAAGAGGTTGATCAGCAGCCGGGTGGTGTGGACGTTGTTGCGGAGGGTGTCCTCCATGTAGTCCTGGCTGAAGGTCGAACCGGCCTGGCGCAGGTACTTGGCGTAGGCGCGCAGCACCATCGCCTCGCGCCAGGTGAGCCCGGCGGACAGGACGAGCGAGTTGAAGTTGTCGTTCTCGGCCTCGCCGGTCCAGGTGGCCGCGAACGCCTCCTGGAAGCGCTCGCGGGCGTCCTCGCCGATGTAGTCGCCGCCGTTGCCGGTGGGCGCGGGCATCCGCAGGCCGAAGTCGTAGATCCAGGCGCGGGAGCGGCCGGCGCAGCGCAGCTCGTACGGGCGCTCGTCGGTGACCTCGACGCCGAGCCGGTTGAGGACCGGCAGGACGGCGGAGAGGGAGATCGGGTCGCCGGTCTTGTAGATCTTGAAGCGGCGCTCGCCGGGACCGGCGGCGACGGGCTCGTACAGCGACAGCGCGAAGTCCTTGTCGCTGCCCGCCAGGGCCTCCATGTGGCAGAGGTCGGCGACGGCGGCGCGCGGCGAGTGGTCGGCCTTGTAGCCCTCGGGGAAGGCGCTGCCGTAGCTGCGGAGCAGTTCGGCGGCGCGCTCCTCGCCCAGCTCGGCGTTGAGCGCCTCGCCGAAGCCGTCGGCCCAGGAGCGGGTCGCGTCGGAGAGCCGGGTCTCGATGCGGTCGACGTCGGTCTCGGTGAGCTTGGCCAGCTCGGTGCCGGGCTCGACGCGGATGACGAAGTGCAGGCGGGACAGGATCGACTCGGTGTTCCAGGCGGTGAAGTCGACGCTGGCGCCCTGCAGCTCCTCCTTCAGGATGTCGATGATCCGCAGCCGGACGCGGGTGGTGTAGCGGTCGCGCGGCAGGTAGACGAGGGCCGAGTAGTAGCGGCCGTACTCGTCCTGGCGCAGGTAGAGCCGCAGCCGGCGGCGCTCCTGGAGGTACAGGACGCTGGTGACGATGGAGCGCAGCTCGTCGGCCGGGGTCTGGAAGAGCTCGTCGCGCGGGTAGGTCTCCAGGATCTGGAGCAGGTCGCGCCCGTCGTGGCTGCTCGGCGAGAAGCCGGCGCCCTCCAGGACCTCCTGGACCTTGCGCTTGACGACGGGGACGCGGCGCACGGACTCGGTGTACGCGGCGGAGGAGAACAGGCCGAGGAAGCGGCGCTCGCCGACCACGTTGCCGTCCGCGTCGAACTTCTTCACGCCGACGTAGTCGAGGTACGAGGGGCGGTGCACGGTCGCGCGGCTGTTGGCCTTCGTCAGGATCAGCAGCTTGTGCTCGCGCGCCTTGGCGCGGGCGTCGGCGGGCAGCCGGCTGAAGGACGGCGAGACGGGGTGGGCGTGCGGGTCCTCGCCGGTGTGGTGCGGGTCGGCGCGCAGGATGCCGAGCCCGGTGCCCGGGACGGCGGACAGCGCGTCGCCGTCGACCAGCTCGTACTCCCGGTAGCCCAGGAAGGTGAAGTGGTCGTCGGCGAGCCAGCGCAGCAGCTCGCGGGCCTCCTCGACCTCGGTGGGCCGCAGGTCGCCGGGGGTGGACTCGCCGGGCAGGGTGTCCGCGATGCGCAGCGCGGCGTCGCGCATCTTGTCCCAGTCCTCGACGGTCTCGCGGACGTCGGACAGGACGCGCAGCAGGTCGGAGGTGATCTGCTTGAGGTCGGCCTTGTCGGTCTCGCGGTCGATCTCGACGTGGATCCAGGACTCGACGAGCGCGTCGTGCGGCAGGGCGCCCTTCGGCTGCTCGGTGAGCACCTCGATGAGCTTGCCGGCCACGTCGCGGCGGACGAGGACCTGGGGGTGGATCACGACGTGGATGCCGCGGCCCTGGCGGGACAGCTCGTTGGTCACGGAGTCCACGAGGAACGGCATGTCGTCGGTGACCACCTCGACGACGGAGTGGCTGCACGTCCAGCCGTTCTCCTCCACCGTCGGCGTGTGGACGCGGACGCTCGCGGTGCCCTGGGGGCGGTTCTCCGCGAGGCGGTAGTGCGAGAGAGCGGCGCCGAAGACGTCGACCGGGTCGCGGTCGGCCAGGTCTTCCGGCGCGGTGTGCAGGTAGTAGCGCTGGAGGTAGTCGAGCAGGGTGTCCCGGTCCGGACGCTCCCCGCCCTCCGGCCCCGTCGGAAGTCGCCCCCCGACCGGGCTGTTCTCAGCTACCCGGGCGGCCCGATCGAGCAGCTCGGCCTTGGCTTCGTCCAGCTTGGTCTGCATGTCCTCTGACTCCTGTCGCGCGCCGTTGCGTGACGTCGGTGGAAGAAAGGACACAACGCCACGACGCGGTGGTACCGGTCGGAGTCGACGTTATGCCGCGATGAGAGATGTCCGGGCACATATCGGCCACGGCGGCCTTCGTGCCCTGACGGAACGGATCCGCGAACGAGCCATCGGCCCGGTCGCCGAGGCGGTCCGGGCGGAAGCCGGGGGCTGCGTTGCCCCCTCGGCGTATCGCGCTGATCACGGGAAAAGCCTATCGCTGTTGCCCCCCGCGCCGTCATGGTCCTTATGTGTACAAAACCTGGGGGGGAAGTTTGACACTGTGGACAGCGACGAATGGTTACCCGGGGCATATCGACCGATCGACCGATGAGCACTCTTGGGGAGACGCAGTGGCGAAGATCCTGATCGTGACCGGGGACGCGGCGGAGTCGCTGGAGGTGATGTATCCGTACCAGCGCCTCCTCGAGGAGGGGTACGAGGTGGACATCGCGGCTCCCGCCCGCAAGCAGCTCCGGTTCGTGGTCCACGACTTCGAGCCCGGCTACGACACGTACACCGAGAAGCCGGGCTACACCTGGCCCGCCGACCTGGCCTTCTCCGAGGTGGACCCGAGCGCGTACGTGGCCGTCGTCATCCCGGGCGGGCGGGCGCCGGAGTACCTGCGCAACGACCCCGAGCTCCGCAAGATCCTGAAGTCCTTCTTCGACGCGGACAAGCCGGTGGCCCAGATCTGCCACGGCCCGCTGCTGACGGCCGCCACGGGCAGCCTGGAGGGCCGCGAGGTCACGGCGTACCCGGCGCTGGAGCTGGACATGCAGGCGGCGGGCGCCACCTTCCAGGACGCGGCGGCGGTGGTCGACGGCACCCTGGTCTCCTCGCGCGCCTGGCCGGACCACCCGAGCTGGATGCGGGAGTTTTTGAAGGTGCTGCGGGACGCGAAGGTGTAGGCGCGGCTGAGACGTGAGGGCGGGGCCGGGCCGGCAGGCCCGGCCCCGCCCTCATGCCGCCGTCGGGCAGGCCCTAGTCCAGCTCCTCCGCCACGGCGACCGCCTCCGCGAGCGAGTCGACGACGGGCACACCCACGGCCTCCAGGCTGCGCCGGCTGTGCGACCCGCCGGTGTAGAGCACGGCCCGCGCCCCCACGTGCAGCGCGGCCACCGCGTCGTCCGCCGCGTCGCCGATGACGACGACCCGCTCCGCCGGCACCCCGTCGAGCGCCGCGAGGTGCCGCACCATGGTGGCGGACTTGCCGTCCGTGGACCGGTCCACCCGCCCGTCGACGCGCAGGAACCGCTCCGCGATCCCGTGCCGCCGCACCAGCGGTATCAGCTCCTCGTGCGGCGCGAGCGACAGCAGCGACTGGGTGAACCCGGACGCCTGGCGCGCCGCCAGCAGCTCGGCGGCGCCCGCCGTGAGCCCGCAGTCCTCGGCCCGCCGCCAGTAGTGCCGGTGGAAGGCGCCGTCCATGACGAGCCACTCGTCGTCCGTGGGCAGGCGCCCCATCAGCCGCTCGTAGAACTTCGGCACCGGGACCGTGTACAGCTCGCGGTACTGCTCCAGCGTGATCTGCGCGAGCCCCAGCTCGGCGAAGGCCGCGTTGGTCGCGCCGATCACCGCCCCGGTGTCGTCGAGCAGGGTGCCGTTCCAGTCCCAGACCAGGTGTTTTCCGTGCTTCTCGTGCTTCCCCATGGAGGCACGGTACCGGTCGGCTCAGCCCAGCAGGCCGGGGATTTCCTGCACACCGAACCAGAGCAGCTCGTGGTCCTCGGCGCCGTCCACGACGAACTGGGCGTCGTCGTCGCCCTGGTCCGCCGCCCCGAGCGCGTCCGCGGCGGCGGAGACGTCCGCGTGGGCGTCGTCGGCGTCCGCGTGCACGGCCGCGGCCTTGGCCAGCCGCACGGGTCCGGCGATCCGGACCTCGCCGAGCGCGCTCGCGTCGAGCCCCCGGTCGGGGTCGACGGCGGCGTCCTTGTCGGCCACGTCCACCGCGACGACGATCCGGCGCCGCGCGGCCTCCGGGTCGCCGGCGAGCAGCCGCAGCGAGGCGGCGGCGGCGCGGTTGAGGGCCGCGTACTCCAGCTCCTCGATGTCGTCGGAGACGTACCACTCGCGCAGCGCGGGGGTGACGGCGTAGGCGGTGAGGGGCCCGGGGCCGAGCTCGCCCGCCTTGTGCGCCTGTGCGAGCCCGGGGAGGGTCAGGGGGACGTAGACGCGCATGGCTGGCCGCTTTCGTAGTCGGAGACGCCCTCAGGATACGTGCGGAGTCCCCCTTCGGGGTCCCGGGCCCGGGACCGCCCTCCGTCACCGCCGGGAGCCGCGCCCCGGGGCGCGCGGGGGCCCGGGGGTGCGCCGCTCACCCGGATAGGTGAACCGGAGCGCGCCCGCGCGCCGGGCCGCGCACCTCTTGCCGGGCCCGACGCCGCGCCCGTACAAGATCCCCAAGAAAGTTACCGACTGGTACGAGACGGTGACACACCGCGACGGGAACGGGGACCGCCATGAGGACCGCGACGAAGGCCACCGCGAAGACCGCCACCACCACACAGGCCCACCAGCGCACCCGCCCCGCGGGCCCCGGAGGCGCCACCCGCCCCTCGGGCCCCGCGGGCACCGGCCCCCGGGGACGCGCGGGCACCGGGCCGCTCCGGACGCCTCCCCCGCACGTCCTCTTCGCCGAGCGGCTCCTCGCGGTGCTCAGCGGCGAACGCCCGGTGCACTGGATGCTCGGCCACACCGTCGGCGAGGGGTACGAGCAGCTCGTCCGGCTCGCTCCGGGCACCCCGCTGCGCTCGCACGGCCCGCGCCCGGTGCTGCGCCACTGCTCGGCCCGGCCGCCGGGCCCGGACGCCGTCGAGGCGTGCGCGACGATCGCGACCGGGCCCCGGGTGCGGGCCCTGGCCTTCCGCCTGGAGCGCGGCCGGGACCGCCGCTGGCGCTGCGCGGCGGTGGAGGTGGACGGCCTGCCGGGCCAGGAGCGGGGCCAGGGCCCCGGCCCCGGGCACGCCGGAGGGGCCGGCCACCGCATCCGGTGACCGGCCCCTCCCCGCCGCGCCTCGCGGCGACGGCCTGCTTACCTACTTCTTGCGGCGACGCCCGCCCGCGTTCTTCTGCGCCTTGCGGCGCTCCGCGCGGGTCATGCCGTCGCCCGTGGCCTCGCTGCCGTCGGAGGCGAAGTCGCCCTCGACGACCGAGCCGTCACCGTCGACCTTGGGGGCGGAGAAGTGCAGCCGGTCGGGGCGCTGCGGGGCCTCCAGGCCCTTGGCGCGGATCTCCGGGCGACCGGCCGGGACGGCGTCCTTCTTGTCGAGGGACGGCGAGTCCTGCACCGGGACCTCCTCGACCTGCTGCTCGACCTGGACCTCCAGGTTGAACAGGTAGCCGACGGACTCCTCCTTGATGCCCTCCATCATGGCGGTGAACATGTCGAAGCCCTCGCGCTGGTACTCGACCAGCGGGTCCTTCTGGGCCATGGCGCGCAGGCCGATGCCCTCCTGGAGGTAGTCCATCTCGTAGAGGTGCTCGCGCCACTTGCGGTCGAGCACCGAGAGGACCACGCGCCGCTCCAGCTCACGCATGATCTCGGAGCCGAGCTGGGTCTCCCGCGCGTTGTACTGCTCGTGGATGTCGTCCTTGACGGACTCGGCGATGAACTCGGCGGTGATGCCCGCCCGGTCCCCGGCCGCGTCCTCCAGCTCGTCGACCGTGACCTTCGCCGGGTAGAGCTGCTTGAAGGCGTTCCACAGGCGGTCCAGGTCCCACTCCTCGGCGAAGCCGTCGGCGGTCTCCTGGCGGATGTAGTCGTCGATCGTGTCGTCCATGAAGTGGCCGACCTGCTCCTGCAGGTCCTCGCCCTCCAGGACGCGGCGGCGCTCGCCGTAGATGACCTCGCGCTGCCGGTTGAGGACCTCGTCGTACTTCAGGACGTTCTTACGGGTCTCGAAGTTCTGGCTCTCGACCTGGCCCTGCGCGGAGGCGATCGCGCGGGTGACCATCTTGTTCTCGATCGGGACGTCGTCCGGCACGTTCGCCATCGCCATCACGCGCTCGACCATGGCGGCCTTGAACAGGCGCATCAGGTCGTCGCCGAGCGACAGGTAGAAGCGGGACTCGCCCGGGTCGCCCTGACGGCCGGAACGGCCGCGGAGCTGGTTGTCGATACGGCGGGACTCGTGGCGCTCGGTGCCCAGGACGTACAGGCCGCCGAGCTCCTTGACCTCCTCGAACTCCGCCTTCACGGCCTTCTCGGCCCGCTCCATGGCGCCGGGCAGGGCCGCGGCCCACTCCTCGACGTGCTCGACCGGGTCCAGGCCGGACTGGCGCAGCTCGGCCTCGGCGAGGTCGTCGGGGTTGCCGCCGAGCTTGATGTCCGTACCGCGGCCGGCCATGTTGGTGGCGACGGTGACGGCGCCCCGGCGGCCCGCCTGGGCGACGATCGCGGCCTCGCGCTCGTGGTGCTTGGCGTTCAGCACCTCGTGCGGCACGCCGCGCTTGCTGAGCTGCTGCGACAGGTACTCGGACTTCTCGACCGAGGTGGTGCCGACGAGGACCGGCTGGCCCTTCTCGTGCTTCTCCGCGATGTCGTCGACGACGGCGGCGAACTTGGCGACCTCGGTCCGGTAGATCAGGTCCGGCTGGTCCTTGCGCTGCATGGGCCGGTTCGTCGGGATCGGCACGACGCCCAGCTTGTAGATCTGGTGGAACTCGGCCGCCTCGGTCATGGCCGTACCGGTCATGCCGGAGAGCTTGTCGTAGAGGCGGAAGAAGTTCTGGAGGGTGATCGTGGCGAGGGTCTGGTTCTCGTCCTTGATCTGCACCCCCTCCTTGGCCTCGATCGCCTGGTGCATGCCCTCGTTGTAGCGGCGGCCGGCGAGGATACGGCCGGTGTGCTCGTCGACGATCATGACCTCGCCGTCGATGACGACGTAGTCCTTGTCCTTCTTGAACAGTTCCTTCGCCTTGATGGCGTTGTTCAGGTACCCGACCAGCGGGGTGTTCACCGACTCGTAGAGGTTGTCGATGCCCAGCCAGTCCTCGACCTTGGCGACGCCGGCCTCGTGGATGCCGACGGTGCGCTTCTTCTCGTCGACCTCGTAGTCGCCGGTCTCCTCGATGCCCTTCATCGGGTTGCCGGGCTCGCCCTTGACCAGGCGGGTGACCAGCTTCGCGAAGTCGCCGTACCACTTGGTGGCCTGGTCGGCCGGGCCGGAGATGATCAGCGGCGTACGGGCCTCGTCGACGAGGATCGAGTCGACCTCGTCGACACAGGCGTAGTTGTGGCCGCGCTGGACGAGCTCGTCCTGGGACCACGCCATGTTGTCGCGCAGGTAGTCGAAGCCGAACTCGTTGTTCGTGCCGTACGTGATGTCGCAGGCGTACTGCTCACGGCGCTGGGCCGGAGTCATGTTCGCCAGGATGCAGCCGACCTCCAGGCCGAGGAACTTGTGCACCCGGCCCATCATCTCGGAGTCGCGCTCGGCCAGGTAGTCGTTCACCGTGATCAGGTGGACGCCCTTGCCGGACAGCGCGTTCAGATACGCCGGGAGCGTGCCGACGAGGGTCTTGCCCTCACCGGTCTTCATCTCGGCCACGTAGCCGAGGTGGAGCGCGGCGCCGCCCATGATCTGGACGTCGTAGTGGCGCTGGCCGAGGACGCGCTTGGCGCCCTCGCGGACGGTGGCGAACGCCTCGGGGAGCAGGTCGTCCAGGCTCTCACCGTCGATGTAGCGCTGCTTGTACTCATCGGTGAGTGCCCGCAACTCGGCGTCGGAGAGTTTGACGAAGTCCTCTTCGATGGAGTTGACCTGGTCCGCGATGCGGTGCAGTTTGCGCAGGATCTTGCCTTCGCCTGCACGCATGAGCTTGTTGAAGACGGACACTGAGGCTGGTCTCCTTGCCGGTCGGGCCTGGCACTGGGTCTTGTCATGACTCGGGCGCGGGCACGGCAGGTGGTCCCCACCGCAACGGCCATCGTAAGCGAGACCGCCCTCGCGGAGGGAGGCCCGCTGTGCCGAAGCCCCGCTCACGCCCGAGAGACCTCCCGCAGGAAAGAACGCCCGAGCCCGCCGGAAGGTGCCGCCCGCACCGAAAAGTGTTCGCATGGACCCGGGCGGGTCACCAGAATTCCGTCATGGAGCCGATCACCCTCACCACCGAACGCCTGCGTCTTCGCCCCTACGCGCCGGAGGACGTCGACCGGGTCTTCGAAGCCTGTCAGGACCCCGACATCCAGCGCTGGACCGTCGTCCCCTCGCCGTACAGCCGGCAGGACGCCGAGTTCTTCGTCCTGCGGCTGGCCCCGGAGGGCTGGAGCAGCGGCCGGGAGTACGCCTTCGCCGTCGAGCCCGTCCAGGGCGGGCCGCTGTTCGCCGCGATCGGGGTGTCGGCCCGCGCGGAGGGCGTGTACGAGGTCGGCTTCTGGCAGGCGAAGGAGCGGCGCGGCCAGGGGTTCATGGCGGAGGCGGTCGGCGCCGTCGCCCACTGGGCCTTCACCGGGCTGGGCTGTCACCGCCTGGTGTGGCGCGCCGAGGTCGGCAATGCGCCGTCCCGCGCGGTGGCCGAGCGGGCCGGTTTCACGGTGGAGGGCGTCGAGCGGGCGGGCCTGGTGAACAAGGGCACGGTCCGCGACTCCTGGTCGGCCTCCCTCCTCCCCTCGGACCTGGGCCTCCCGGCCCCCCTGCCGTACCTGCCGGCGCGGGTCTGACGGGGCGGCCCGGGACTCCCCGGCCGGACCCCGCCCGACCCCGCCGGACCCGGCCCGGCTGTCGGTGCGGCCCGCTAGATTGCGGATCATGACGACCGCCGCCCCGCACCCCGCAGCCGAACTGTCCGCCGACGAAGCCCGCCGGATCGTCCTGCGGGCCCAGGGCTTCCTCGGCGCCCCCGACCGCCGGGGCGGGGTCCGGGGCGTGCTGCGGCACCTCGGGCAGGTCCAGCTCGACACGATCTCGGTGCTGGCCCGCTCGCACGAGCTCATCCCGTACGCGCGCCTGGGCGCGGTCGGCCGCACCGCGGTCGAGGAGGCGTACTGGACGGAGGGCCACGCCTTCGAGTACTGGTCGCACGCCGCCTGCGTCCTGCCGATCGAGGAGTGGCCGCTCTTCGCCTTCCGCAGGCGCTCCTACCGCGACCGCCCGCACTGGGGCCACGAGCTGTCCCCGGGGGCGTACGAGGCGGTGATCGCGCAGTTGCGCGCGGAGGGCCCGCTGACGGCGACCGAGCTGGGCGGCGCGAAGAACAAGGGCGAGTGGTGGGACTGGTCCGACTCGAAGATCGCCGTCGAGCGGGCGCTGATGTACGGCGAGGTCGTGGTCACCGAGCGGCGCGGCTGGAAGCGGGTCTACGACCTGGCCGAGCGGGCCGTCCCCGGGGAGCTGCTCCACGACGACCTGGATGACACCGAGTGCCTGCGACGGCTGGTGCGGCAGGCGGGCGAGGCGCTGGGCGTCGGCACCCGCGCGGACCTCGCCGACTACCACCGGATCAAGGGCGAGGCGTTCGACGCGGTGGTGGCGGACTCGGGCCTCGCCCCGGTGACCGTGGCCGGCTGGGGCAAGCCCGCGTGGGCGGACCCAGCGGCGCTGGCGGCCGAGCCGCGCGGGCGGCACCGGACGACGCTGCTGTCGCCGTTCGACTCGCTGATCTGGGAGCGGGCCCGCACGGAGCGGATCTTCGGCTTCACGCACCGCCTGGAGGCGTACGTGCCGAAGCAGAAGCGGGTCCACGGGTACTTCGCGATGCCGGTGCTGTCCGGCGGGCGTCTGGTCGGCCGGGTGGACCCGGCGCGGGAGGGGCGCACGCTGGTCGCCCGCCAGGTGTCGCTCGACGGCCCGAAGGCGGTCCCGGCGGTGGCCCGGGCGCTGCGCGAGGCCGCCGAGTGGGTGGGCTGCGACGCGGTGGCGGTGGAGCGCGTGGATGCGGCGGAACTCACCGCAGAGCTCGTCAAGTCGCTGGGCTGAGCGGCGGGATCCGTCAGCGGATCTCCAGGATCTTCTCCCGCATCGCGTAGACCACGGCCTCCATCCGGGAGTGCAGCTGGAGCTTCTCCAGGATGTTGCGCACGTGGTTCTTCACGGTGTTCTCGGAGATGAACAGCTCCTTGGCGATGTCCCGGTTGTTCATCCCGGTCGCGACGAGCTTGAGGACCTCCAGCTCGCGGTCGGTCAGGCGCGGTGCGGGCACCAGCCGGCGCTCGTCGGTGCGCTGGATCATCGACTTGAACTCGGTGAGCAGCTTGGAGGCCATCGAGGGGCTGATCTGCGACTGTCCGTCGGCGACCGCGCGGATGGCGGTGGAGACCTCGTCGGTGGAGATCTCCTTGAGGAGGTAGCCGGTCGCGCCCGCCTTGATGGCGTCGTAGAGGTCGGCCTCCTCGTCGCTGATCGTCAGCATGATGATCTTCGCGCTGGGGGCGACCTCCTTGATCGAGGTGCATGCCTCGATCCCGCCGCGCTTGGGCATCCGCACGTCCATCAGCACGATGTCCGGCAGCAGGTCGGCGGCCTTGTCGACGGCCTCGGCCCCGTCCCCGGCCTCGCCGACGACCTGGATGTCCTCCTCCTGGGCGAGGACGATCTCCAGTCCGCGCCGGAAGAGCGCGTGATCGTCCACGACGAGAACCCGGATCGGCTCGGCACGTGACGTGCCGCTGGCCGAATCCGACCCCTCCGGATTCACCGTGCCGAGGGACTCCCGCCCGCCGTGCACCGGCCCGAAGCCGTCCGCCATCGTTCCTCCCCCAGAAGGCCGTGGCCTGAAGTCGTGTAAGGAAGCACTCTCGGTCCTCCAACCGCTGCTCAGGGAGCACCGGTTGGCGTGCACGTCATGATTTCATGCCTCGGCGGCCTCGCGGTGTACGCGTGGTCGCACCCGGTCGCATTCCGTCGCTTCCGGTCGCACAAGGGTGCCCCTGGGAGCACGGGGAGCGCTCCAGGGGCACCGAATCGAAACCGCGGCCGACCGCGGCCGGTCAGGGGCCGGCCGGGGGCCGTCGGCCGGCTACCTCAGCCGCCGAGCGCGCCGCCCGCGCCGCCGAGGTCCTCACCCGCGAGCGGGTCGCTCTCCAGGTGGATGACGCCGTAGTCGTAGGCGTGCCGCCGGTAGACGACACTGGGCTGCTTCGTGTCGGAGTCCACGAAGAGGTAGAAGTCGTGCCCGACCAGCTCCATCTCGTAGAGCGCCTGGTCGAGCGTCATGGGAGCGGCCCTGTGGGTCTTCTCGCGGACCACCAGCGGTCCTTCGCCCTGGACCTCGATCGAACCCATCATCGTGGTGGGCACGGTGCCGCCGGTCTCCTCCGGCACCACCTCGCCCGCGCCGTTCAGCGACGCGACACCCGGCACCACGTCGGCGACCTCCGCCGCCGAGAGCCTGCCGTTGCCGCGGCGGGTGTACCTCTTGTCGTGCTGCTTGCGCAGCTGCGTCTCCAGCTTGTCGCTGGCGAGGTCGAGCGCTGCGTACGCATCACCGGCCGCCGCCTCCGCCCGGATCACCGGGCCTCGGGAGTGGAGGGTGATCTCCACGCGGTCGGACCGGTCGGCCTGCCGCGGGTTGTGCTCCTTGGACACCTCGACGTCGAGGCTGATCACCTTGCCGTCGAGCTTCTGGATCTTCTCCAGCTTCAGCTTCTCGGCCACGTGCTTCCGGAACCGCTCGGGCACCTCGGTCTTGCGGCCCTTGACGACGATGTCCACGCAGAACTCCGTTCCCGGATCACTCACTGCGGCTCCTTGGCCGCGGAGCATCTCCCTTTGCACCAGACTCCGGCGATTGCCGGGGTCTCGGACTTGGCGACTTCGCCCCTCTCCTCCCCAGTCGACAAGCTCCCCACCCCATTGACAAGAGGTTAATTCGCCTTGAACTCCCGTCCTGTAGGCGCACCCGTGCTTTAGGTGAGGTGTAGCTGTTCGCCATTCCTCACAACCGAACATAGCTCGTTCGGACGGGTGTCGTCACCCGCTGCCGGGAGTTACCTCCATTCGGGTGTTCCCACCTCTCACCACCTGCAACGATGTAAGTTGTTCAGGAGTTCCGGTTTATTTCGAACGAACCCGGAGAGGATGCGACTACCGCTGCCGTCGACTGTTCGAAAAGAGCTTCCGCCACCCGCCCCTTCGGGCTGTCCGGTAATCCGGGAATGAACGGGGGGTGTACACCGGAGCGGGCGGCACTCAGTGCCCTCGCCGCCTCCGCCAGCGAGGCCCCCGTGGTCATCAGATCGTCGACGAGAACCACTCTCCCGGCCGCCTCCGAGAGAAGCCGCGCACCGCCCGGGGCGAGTTCCAGCGCCCCCGCCAGATTGGCGAGCCGCGCCCGCGCCCCGAGCCCCGCCTGGTCGGCCACCGCCCGGCCCTGCCGCAGCACGGGCAGCACCCGCGCCGCCCGCCCGGACCGCCGCAGCAGCGCCGCCGCGTGCCGCGCGATCCGCCGCGCCGGATCGTGGCCACGAGCCCGCACGGAGCGCCGCGAGGACGGCACCGGTACGAGGAGCAGCGGCGGGCCCCCGAGGCCCTCACAGGGCCCCGCGGCGGCCTCCACGGCCCCCGCCAGCGCGGCCCCCAGCGGCCCGGCGAGCGGCAGCGCCCCGCGCTCCTTGTGCGCGAGCAGCACGGCCCGCACGGCCCCCTCGTACGCCGCCGCCGCGTACACGGTCGGCAGGCCCGCCGGCACGGGCGAGGGCCACACCCGCCGCGCCCCCACGAGAAGCCGCCGCCCGCACTCCCCGCAGAGCCCCGACCGCCCCCTGCCGCACGCCACGCAGACGGCAGGCAGCACCAGCCCGGCCGCCTCGGCCCACCAGCCCCGCATGCCCCCACTGTCCACCGCCCCGACGGGGCGCACCAGCCCTGTGGACAAGGCCCTGTGGACAACCGCGCGGAAGCGACGGCTCGCCAGAGGACAGGCGGAAGCGAAGGCGAAAAAGCCGAACCCGAGACGGAATCGGAATCGGAGACGGAAACGGAGATGGAGACGGAGACGGAAACGGCGGCGCCCGGCCTCAGCCCGGGTAGACCGGCGAGTCCCCCTCCTTGGCGATCGGCTGCCAGTTCGCGCCCGGCACGAGCCGCACGATGCCGTCGTTGCCGGAGTCCGCGACGACCGGGGACACCTCGCCGTGCGGCGCGGCGACGGCGGTGACGCCGTTGAGGCCCGGCAGGACCGACGTGGTCGACGTGGAGCCGTCCGTCTGGACGTACCGCACCTGCTGCACCCCGCCCGCCTCCGTGCCGACCACGACGAGGCGGCTCGGGCCGGCCCAGGACACGGCGGTGACGGACTCCAGGCGCGGCGCGGCCCGCTGCGGGGACTCGACGGAGACGCTCTCGCGGCCCTCGCTGCGCGTCCGCTCGACCCGGCCGATCTGGAGGGTCGTGCGCTTGTCCTTGGTGACGAGCAGCGCGATCCGCACCCCGTCGGCGGAGACCCGCAGCGACTCGATCCGGGCCCCGTCCTTCAGCCACGGCGTGCTGACCTCGACCGGCTCGCCCTGGCCGCCGGGCACCAGCCACAGCCGCGGGTCGGCCGGGTTGCGGTCGGCGACCCACAGGTCGCCGTGGCCGTCCCAGCTCGGCGCCGACAGCCGGTCCTGCTGCCGCGGCCCGGTGCTGGTCACGACGGGCGGCGCGGGCTCCTCGTCGGCGGTGATCGACCCGACCCGCAGCGCCCGGCCGTCCTGCACGATCCCGGCGGCCCGGCTCTCCTCCCGGTCCACCGCCACGGACGTCAGCGGCAGCGCGCCCCGCCCGAACGGCCCGGGGACCTCCGTCGGCTTGTCGAGCTGCTTCGAGGCGACCGACAGCGTCATCAGCCGGCCGTGGTCGTCGACGAAGTACGGGTTCTCCCCGCGGCCCGGGTCGCGGACCGGCGAGTACTCCTCGGTGGCCTGCCCCTTGCCGAGCAGGCACAGCGACCTGCCGCCGCTGCCCTGGAGTTCGACCTGCTCCACGCGGGCCGAGGTCAGGTCGCCGAGGGTGAAGAGGAGCTGCGCCGCCATGCCCTTGCAGACGAGGGCGCTGACGTGGTCCGCCTTGGCGTTCAGCGGGACCTTCAGCGTCGACTGGTCGTCGGTCGAGAGCGTCGTGACGCCCTTCTTCAGCTCCGTACCGGACGGGAAGCGCGAGTCGACGGCCGGTCCGAGCCAGCCCGTCGGGCCCTCCAGGAGCGCCTTCACGGTCTGGGTGACGGGGTCCATGCGGGTGACGGGGTCCTGCCGCTGCCGGATGTAGACGGGGTCGGCGACGACCCAGTCCTCCCCCGACGCGAAGTAGTACTTGTTGACCGAGCGGTAGTTGCGCAGGAAGTCCGCCTCGCCGAGCACCAGCCCGGAGGGCAGGCTGTCGATGCGCCATTCCTTGCTCTTGCCGTCGGCCGAGGGCTGCTGGACCACGTGGATCGACTCGTTGAACTCCGCCGGGACCTCCGGCCGGTACGCGTGCCGGGCGTCGACCTTCGCGATCCGCCGCCCGGAGATCGGGTACGAGCGCCCCTGGTTCTCCGTGTCGGCCATCCGGTCCGCCTGGTCGCGGTCGGGCGCGTTGGTGAGCACCGTGATGCTCGCCTCCGGCCGCCACGTCCGCGCGGCCTGCGGGGTCAGGTACTTGCGGGCCGTCGCGAACCCGGGGTCGTCACTCGTCATGGCCTCCAGGAAGCCGTCGACGATCTCCTCCGGGTCGGCGTTGTCCCGGGGCGCGACCGCGTACACCCGGACCTGCGAGTCGCCGCCGTTGGACGCCTTCACCGCCCGTGCGTCGCCGCTGTCGGGCATGCTCGCGCAGCCGGCCGCCAGCACCGAGCCGCAGACCAGCAGCACGATCCCGCGCACCGGCCGTCCCCGCCCCGGGGTCCACCGCTTTCCTCGATGGTCAGCGCCCACCGGTCCCGCCCTCCCGCTCGGCGCGCGTCGACGCCATGGCCTCGCCCCCGACACCGTCACCGTCCGGATCCTCCCCGGCCTCCGCGCCCGCCGCGCCGCGCGGCACGACCCGCGCGCCGCTGCCCGGCAGCGCCGTCGGATCCACCGTCGCCCGCGGTACGGACGCCAGCCTCGGCGGCACCGACAGCGCCGCCGGGTGCTCCCCGGCGGGCTGCGCGGGCACGGCCGTCAGGCGGGCCCCGGCCGCGGCCTGCTCGCGGTTGCGCCGCGAGTCCTCCGGCTCCAGCGGGATCGGCGAACCGCGCAGCGGCTCGTCCGCGGTCCGCGGCAGGGTGAGCCGGAACTGCGAGCCGCCGCCGGGCTCGCCCCACGCCTGCAGCCAGCCGCCGTGCAGCCGCGCGTCCTCGACGGCGATCGACAGGCCGAGGCCCGTACCGCCGGTGGTGCGCGCGCGGGACGGGTCGGCCCGCCAGAAGCGGTTGAAGACGCGGGTCGCCTCGCCGGGCTTGAGCCCGATGCCGTAGTCGCGTACGGCGACGGCGACGGCCCCGCCGGCGGCGGCCAGCTTCACGGTCACGTCCCGGCCCTCGCCGTGCTCCACGGCGTTGACGACCAGGTTGCGCAGCACCCGCTCGACCCGGCGGGCGTCCACCTCGGCGACCACGGGCTGCTCGTCGCCCAGCACGAGGATCCGGGTGCCCTTGCGCTCGGCCAGCGGCTCGGCGCCGCCGATGACCCGCCGGACGACCTGGCGCAGGTCGATCGGCTCGGCCTCCAGGGCCGCGGCGCCCGCGTCGAAGCGGCTGATCTCCAGCAGGTCCGACAGCAGCGACTCGAACCGGTCGAGCTGGTCGCCGAGGAGCTCGGCGGAGCGCGCGGTGACGGGGTCGAAGTCGACCCGGGCCTCGTGGATGACGTCCGCCGCCATCCGCACGGTCGTCAGCGGCGTCCGCAGCTCGTGCGAGACGTCGGAGACGAACCGGCGCTGCATCCGCGACAGCTCCTCCAGCTGCTGGATCTTCAGCTGGATGGTCTGCGCCATCTTGTTGAACGCCTCGCCGAGGCGCGCGATGTCGTCCTCGCCGGTGACCTTCATCCGCTCCTGCAGCCCGCTGGCCGACAGCCGCTCGGCGACCGCGGCGGCCATCCGCACGGGGGTGACGACCTGGCGCACGACGAGCCAGGCGATCGCGCCGAGCAGCACGACGACGAACAGCCCGGCGGTCGCGAGGGTCGTCTTCACGAGCGCGAGGGAGTCCTCCTCCTGCGTCAGCGGGAAGAGGTAGTACAGCTCGTACGGGGTGCCGTCGGCGTCGTTGAGCCGCTTGCCGATCACCAGGCCGGGCTCGGACGCCTTGCCGCTGGTGTAGTGGATGCGGGCGGGCTGCTGGTAGGTGCTGGTGCCCTGGGCGACGTTGTGCCGCAGCTCGGCGGGGATGCTGGTGGTCGGATCGACCTCGCCGGAGGCGCGGGCGCCGCGGCTGGCGGTGTTCCCGGTCTCCAGGGACAGCGCGACCACGTTGAAGGCGCTCTGGCCGCCGCTGGCGAGCTGCTCGACCAGCGTCGAGCGCCAGTTCACGGACGCGCCGGCCCGGCCGCCGTCCTGCCCGCCGGGCGCGGGCGGCGTGGTGGCCGCCTTGTCCTGCGCGGCGGAGAAACCACCGGCCGCCTGGCTCTGCGCGGCCCGCTCCTTGGCGTCGAGCAGGCCGTTGCGCACCTGCCCGATCACCACGAGGCCGAGCAGCAGCACGACGCCGAGGGACATGAGCAGGGTGCCCGCGACCACGCGCACCTGAAGATTGCGCCGCCACAGGCGTACGGCGGGCAGCAGCGGGCGGCGCAGCCAGCGCGCGACCAGCCGGAAGGCGGGCCCGCCCGGTGTGCCGTCCTGGAGCAGGCGGCCGACCCGCGAGCCCCCCCGCCCCGGTCCGGCAGCCCGCCCCGTACGGACTCCCGGATCCCCGGGCTTCGGAGCAGTACTGCCCGCGCTCATGTCAGCTCGGCCCTGCCTTGTAGCCGACACCGCGGACGGTCACGACGATCTCGGGGCGCTCCGGGTCCTTCTCGACCTTGGAACGCAGCCGCTGCACGTGGACGTTCACGAGCCGGGTGTCGGCCGCGTGGCGGTAGCCCCAGACCTGTTCAAGCAGCACCTCGCGGGTGAACACCTGCCACGGCTTGCGCGCCAGCGCGACCAGCAGGTCGAACTCGAGCGGCGTCAGCGCTATCGACTGCCCGTCCCGCTTCACGGAGTGCCCGGCCACGTCGATGACCAGGTCCCCGATCGCCAGCTGCTCCGGCGCGGGCTCCTCCGACCTCCGCAGCCGCGCCCGGATCCGGGCGACGAGCTCCTTCGGCTTGAACGGCTTGACGATGTAGTCGTCGGCGCCGGACTCCAGGCCCACGACGACGTCGACCGTGTCGCTCTTGGCCGTGAGCATGACGATGGGCACCCCGGACTCGGCCCGGATCAGCCGGCAGACCTCGATGCCGTCCCGTCCGGGCAGCATGAGATCGAGCAGCACGAGATCCGGCTTGGCCTCCCGGAAAGCGGCCAACGCCTTGTCCCCGTCCGCGACGAACGAGGGCTCGAAACCCTCGCCCCGCAGCACGATCCCCAGCATCTCGGCCAGTGCGGTGTCGTCGTCGACGACCAGAACGCGTCCCTTCATATCGACATCATCCCATTTCCGTATCAGTCTCCAGGCGGCTGGTGAGATACCTCACTGACCTGCGGCGACGAGCGCGGTCGCCCACCGTTCACCGCCGGTGCCCCTCTGTGTCGGCCCGGCGCGGACCCCGTCCCCGTGACCCCCGTGGTCGCCCCGAACCGTACCGCGCGCCCCCGGCCGCGGCCCATGGGGAGGACCGGGCCCGGCCGGCACCCCGCCCCGCGCGCCCCGCGGCCCCGGCCCGGCGCGCCGCACAGGAGGGCAACCGGTGCGGCCGGGCCCGCCCGTGGGAGGGCCCCGCGTGGCACGATGGCTCCCGGCCCTCGTCGCACCCGGCGGAAGGCCGCAGAGACCGAGCCGGTTCGCCGATCCGGCCCCGCGACCATTCCTCGAGGTGGACGACCGTGAACGACACTCCGGGCTGGACCTCGCCCGGATCTGCTTCCCCCGACGGCCAGGACGGCACCGGCGTTCCCCGCCCCGCCTCCCCCGCCGACGCGAACGGCTCCGCCCCGCAGTGGTCCAAGGAACAGCCTCCCGCCGGCCAGTGGCAGCCGCCGACCGCACCGGCCCCCGGCATCCCGGCCCCGGCCCGCGCGCAGTCCGGCACCGGCTGGGGCGGCGGACCGCACCCCCAGTGGGGCCCGGCACCGGCCGCGAAGCCGGGAGTGATCCCGCTCCGCCCGCTCACCATGGGCGAGATCCTCGACGGCGCCGTCACCACCATGCGCCGCTACTGGCAGGTCGTCCTGACCATCTCGGTCACGGTCGCCGTGATCAGCCAGGTCGCCGACATCCTCTCGCAGCGCTATCTCGTGCCCGGGACGCCGAAGGTGGACGCGGACGCGAGCCCCGCCGAACAGCTCTCGCAGACCGCCGACGCCGTCCAGAGCACCATGACCGGCATGGTCCCGGCCATCTTGATCGCCATGATCGCCACCCTGGTGTGCGCCGCGCTGCTCACCGTGGTCATCAGCCGCGCCGTCCTCGGCCGGCCCGTCACCATCGGCGCCGCCTGGCAGGAGGCCCGCCCCCGGGTGCTCCCGCTGATCGGACTCACCCTGCTGCTGGCGGTGATGAGCGTCGCCATCTCGGTCGTCGCCATGCTGCCGGGCCTCCTCGCCGGCAGCGCCCCCCTGGCCGCCGCCGGTCTCCTGGCCGGCGTCGTCGTGGTGGTCTGGCTGGGCATCCGCTTCAGCCTCGCCTCCCCGGCGCTGATGCTGGAGCGTCAGGGCATCTTCAAGGCCATGGCCCGCTCGGCCAAGCTGGTCCAGGGCTCCTGGTGGCGCATCTTCGGCATCACGATCCTCACCCAGCTGCTGATCTTCGTCTTCTCGATGATCGTCGCGATCCCCTTCACGATGATCGCGATGCTCCTCAGCCCCGAGGGCATCGGCGGCCTCCTCTCGGGTACCAGCCCCGAGAACAGCTGGTCGTTCCTGATCACCACCGGCATCGGCGGAGTGATCATCGGCGCGGTCACCTACCCGATCTCCGCCGGTGTCACCGCGCTCCTCTACGTCGACCAGCGCATCCGCCGCGAAGCCCTGGACCTCGAACTCGCACGGGCCGCCGGCCTCCCCGGCTACGGGGGCTGACGGAGTGACGGGCCCGGGGGGAACGGCCGACGACATACCGCTGGACATCCCGCGCGTCCCCGCCCAGGAGGCGGCCGAGCGGGAACTGTCCAAGCCGATGTACCACGAGAACGACCCGAACCTCCTCCAGCGCGGCCTCAACCGCTTCTGGGAATGGGTCGAGAACCTCTTCGACTCGGCTTCCGGGGTCACCCCCGGCGGTGTCGTCGGCGTCGTGGCCGTCGTCCTCGTGGCGCTCGCCGTGCTCGGCGCCCTGTGGTGGCGCCTCGGCACCCCCCGCCGCACGCCCTCCGGCGGCGCCGGCGACTCCCTCTTCGACGACGGCCCGCGCACCGCCGCCGAACACCGCGCCGCGGCGGACCGGCACGCCGCCGCAGGCCAGTGGAACCAGGCCGTCCAGGAACGGATGCGGGCCGTCGTCCGCTCCCTTGAGGAACGCGCCCTGCTCGACCCCCGCCCCGGCCGCACCGCCGACGAAGCCGCCGCGGAAGCCGGCCGGTCCCTGCCGTCCCACGCCGACGGACTGCGCTCCGCCGCCCGCGCCTTCGACGACATCACATACGGCGGACGCACCGCCGACGAGGCCGCGTACCGGCGCGTCGAGCAGCTCGACACCGCCGTGGAACGGACCAAGCCCGTCCTCGAACCGGCCGTCGCCGCCACCGCCTTCACGGAGGCCCCCCGATGAGCCGGCCGACCGCCGCCGCCACCTCGACCTCGCTCAGCCCCCGCCGGCTCTGGGCCCGCGCGCGCGGCGCCCTGCTGCTCCTCGCCCTGATCCTGACCGGCGGCGTCATCCTCGCGACGATGCAGTCGTCCCAGCACCACGGCCGCCTCGACCCCCGCTCGGCCGACCCCTTCGGCAGCCGCGCCCTCGCCGAGCTCCTCAAGGCCCAGGGCGTCACCGTCGACGTGGCCACCACCATCACCGAGGCCACCGCCGCCACCGGCCCGGACACCACCCTCCTCGTCACCACCCCGGACCTGCTCACCGACGACCAGCGGTCCCGCCTCCACGCGACGATGAAGCGCTCGTCCGGCCGCACCGTCCTCCTCGCCTCCGGCCCCGCCTCCCTCACCACCCTGGTCCCCGGGGTCACGGCCGACGCCGACAGCCCCGTCTCCGCCCTGGACCCGGCCTGCACCCTGCCCGCGGCCACCAGCGCCGGCCGCGTGGACCTCGGCGGCGAGCGGTACGTCACCGGCCGCACCACCGCCGACAGCTGCTACTACGCCGACGGCCTGCCGACCCTGGTCCGCCTCCCCGGCCAGGGCACCGCCGACACGGTCCTCCTCGGCTCCCCCGAACTCCTCTACAACAAGCGGCTCGACAAACAAGGCAACGCCTCCCTCGCCCTGCAACTCCTCGGCTCCCGCACCCATCTCGTCTGGTACCTCCCCTCCCTCGCCGACGCCCCCGCCGAGGACTCCGGCGACGGCTTCCTCGACCTGCTCCCGTCCGGCTGGCTCTGGGGCACCCTCCAACTCACCGTCGCCGCCGTGCTCGCCGCCCTCTGGCGGGCCCGCCGCTTCGGCCCCCTCGTCACCGAACGCCTCCCGGTCGCCGTTCGCGCCTCCGAGGCCACCGAGGGCCGCGCCCGCCTCTACCGCAAGGCCGACGCCCGCGACCGCGCCGCCACCGTGCTGCGCACCGCGACCCGCACCCGGCTCGCCCCCCTCCTCGGCGTCCCCGCCCAGGACGCCCACGCGGCCGAACTCCTCCTCCCCGCACTCTCCGCCCGCGTCCCCGCGACCGGCGCGGACCCACGGGACCTCCTCTTCGGCACGGCTCCCGCCGACGACGCCGCACTCATCCGCCTCGCGGACCAACTCGACGCCCTCGAAAGAGAGGTACGCACCTCATGAGCGCCCCGACCCCCGAGACCGACACGACCTCGGACGCCGCACGCGCCTCCCTGGAGGCCCTGCGCACCGAGATCGGAAAGGCCGTGGTCGGCCAGGACCCCGCCGTCACCGGTCTCGTCGTCGCCCTGCTCTGCCGTGGGCACGTCCTCCTCGAAGGCGTCCCCGGCGTCGCGAAGACCCTCCTCGTCCGGGCGCTCGCCTCCTCCCTCGAACTCGACACCAAGCGCGTCCAGTTCACCCCCGACCTGATGCCGGCCGACATCACCGGCTCGCTGGTCTACGACAGCCGGACCGCCGAGTTCTCCTTCCAGCCCGGCCCGGTCTTCACCAACCTGCTGCTCGCGGACGAGATCAACCGGACCCCTCCGAAGACCCAGTCCTCGCTGCTGGAGGCCATGGAGGAGCGCCAGGTCACCGTGGACGGCGTCCCCCGCCCACTGCCCGAGCCCTTCCTGGTCGCCGCGACACAGAACCCCGTCGAGTACGAGGGCACCTATCCGCTGCCCGAGGCCCAACTCGACCGCTTCCTCCTGAAGCTGACGGTGCCCCTGCCCTCACGCGAGGACGAGATCAGCGTCCTGACCCGCCACGCCGGAGGCTTCGACCCACGCGACCTGAAGGCCGCCGGAGTCCGCCCGGTCGCCGGCCCCGCCGAACTCGAAGCCGCCCGCGAGGCCGTGGCCAAGGTGGCGGTCTCCCCCGAGATCGCCGGCTATGTCGTCGATATCTGCCGTGCCACGCGTGAATCCCCCTCGCTCGTCCTCGGCGTCTCCCCCCGAGGAGCCACCGCCCTGCTCTCCACGGCCCGCGCCTGGGCCTGGCTCACCGGCCGGGACTACGTCACCCCGGACGATGTGAAGGCCCTGGCCCTGCCGACCCTCCGCCACCGCGTCCAACTGCGGCCCGAGGCCGAGATGGAGGGAGTCAACTCCGACTCCGTCATCAACTCGATCCTCGCCCACGTCCCCGTACCCCGCTGAGAACGGCGCCCCATGGCCCTCACCGGACGAACAGCGCTGCTCGCCGCCATCGGATCGCTGCCCGTGGGCATCCTCGCCCCCAGTTGGACGGGGATGCTCGCGGTGAACGCGCCCCTCTCCCTCGCAATTCTGTGCGACTACGCGTTGGCCGCGCCAGTGCGAACGCTCCAGTTCACTCGAAGTGGTGATACAAGCGTTCGACTTGGTGACGCCGCGGAAGTGCAGCTCACGGTCACCAACCGGTCCCGCCGCCGCCTGCGCGCCCAGCTCCGCGACGCCTGGCCGCCGAGCAGCACCCAGGCCCCCGCACGCCAGAAGCTCACCGTCCCGGCCGGCGAACGCCGCCGCTTCGGCACCGTGCTGCGCCCGAGCCGCCGCGGCGACCACCGCGCCGAGCGCGTCACCGTCCGCTCGTACGGCCCGCTCGGCCTCATCGCCCGCCAAGGCAACCACGAGGTGCCCTGGACGGTCCGCGTGCTGCCGCCGTTCGCCAGCCGCAAGCACCTGCCCTCGCGGCTGGCCCGGCTGCGCGAACTCGACGGCCGCACCAGCGTCCTGACGCGCGGCCAGGGCACCGAGTTCGACAGCCTCCGCGAGTACGTACCCGGCGACGACACCCGCTCCATCGACTGGCGGGCCACCGCCCGGGGCACCACCGTCGCCGTCCGCACCTGGCGGCCCGAGCGGGACCGGCACATCCTGGTCGTCCTCGACACGGGCCGCACCTCGGCCGGCCGCGTCGGCGACGTCCCGCGCCTCGACGCCTCGATGGACGCCGCACTCCTCCTGACCGCCCTGGCCTCCCGCGCCGGCGACCGCGTGGACCTGCTGGCCTACGACCGCCGCCTCCGCGCCCAGGTCCAAGGCCGCTCCGCGAACGACGTGCTGCCCGCCGTGGTCGACGCCCTGGCCCCGCTCGAACCCGAGCTCGTCGAGACCGACGCCCGCGGCCTGGCGGCCACCGCCCTGGCCCGCGCGCCCCGCCGCTCCCTGATCGTCCTGCTCACCGGCCTGGACGCGGCCCCGATCGAGGAGGGTCTCCTCCCCGTCCTGCCGCAGCTCACACAGCGCCACACGGTCCTCGTCGCCTCGGTCGCCGACCCGCACATCGCCGGCATGGCGGCGGCCCGGGGCACCATCGAGGGCGTCTACGAGGCTGCCGCCGCCACCCAGGCCCAGGCCCAGCGCCTCCGCACCGCGGAACAGCTCCAGCGCCACGGCGTCACCGTCGTGGACGCGACCCCGGACACCCTGGCCCCCGCCCTGGCGGACGCCTACCTGTCCCTGAAGGCGGCCGGCCGCCTCTGAATCAACGGACAGAGGGCGGGTTCCCCGGAATCACGACGGGGAACCCGCCCTCTGCGTCGTTTCCCTCCGGCCTCGGAACGCAGAAAAGCCCCGCACCATAAGGTGCGGGGCTTTCCCACAATGATTGTTCGGCGGCGTCCTACTCTCCCACAGGGTCCCCCCTGCAGTACC